>SUUD01000128.1 GCA_015062715.1 Olsenella sp.
ATCCCCTCCGACGACTTCACCAACGGAACCAACGAGCTTGAGTGCGTGGTCGAGATGGCCCGGCTCACGCTCGGGATCGCCAACTAGGCGCGTACGACTGGCAACACAGGCAAGGAAGGGGTCACGAACATGGAAAAGAAGCTCGCGGACGGACGCATCCTCCGCAACTTCGCGATCGGTCAGCTGGGCTGGGCGCTGCTCTCGGGCGTGGTGAGCAACTGGCTGCTCTACTTCTACATGCCCAGCGAGGAGACCATCGCGGCCGGCATGCCGCTCTTCATCACCCAGGGCATCGTCTTCGCCGGCATGACGGTCATCGGCCTCATCACGGCCCTGTGCCGCCTGGTCGACGGCTTCATCGACCCCTTCATCGCGAGCAAGTCCGACTCGCTGAACAACCCCCTGGGCCGCCGCATCCCGTTCATGCGCTGGTTCGCCGTGCCCTTCGGCGTCATGACCGTCGTCGTGTTCACGGTGCCCGGCCTGGGCGGCGAGCTGTTCAACGACGTCGCCCTGCTCGTGTGCCTGGTGCTGTTCTACGTGAGCCTGTCGCTGTACTGCACGCCGTTCAACGCGCTCATCCCCGAGCTTGGCCGCACGCAGGAGCTGCGCGTCAACCTCTCGACGTTCATCTCGGTGACCTACTTCCTGGGCACCGCCTTTGCCTACTTGGTGCCCACCATCGCGGGCCTCTTCGAGGGGGGCTTCGGCATCGCCAACTCCTACCGCATCACCATCGCGATCCTGGCCGCCGTCGCCGTCTGCTGCATGCTCGTCCCGGCCTTCACCATCGACGAGAACCTCTACGCCGAGACCGAGCCCTCCACCACCCCCATGGGCGCCTCGGTCATGAAGACCTTCTCCAACAAGGACTTCCAGGTCTTCGAGGTCTCCGACATCCTGTACTGGGTGGCCATCACCATGTTCCAGACCGGCATGCCCTTCTACGTGACGAGCCTCATGGGCCTCGACGAGTCGTGGAACTTCGTCCTGTTCGCGGGCATGACCGGCATCAGCCTGCTCTTCTACGCCCCCGTCAACATCATGGCCAAGCGCATGGGCAAGAAGAAGCTGGTCGCCTTCGCGTTCTTCTTCTTCTGCCTCGCCTTTGCCGTGACGAGCGTCTGCGGCCAGTTTGGCATCCCTGCCTTGGTCTGGGGCGGCGTCGTGGCGGTCCTGGCGGCCATCCCCATGGCCATCCTGGGCATCCTTCCCCAGGCGGTCCTGGCCGACATCGCCGAGTCCGACGCCGTCGAGACCGGCGAGAACCGCGAGGGCATGTTCTACGCCGCCCGCACCTTCTCGATGACGCTGGGCCAGTCGCTCGCCATGATCCTGTTCTCGTCCATCGCCACGCTGGGCACCGGCGGCTTCGGCTATCGCGTCACCGCCATCGTGGCGACCGTCTTCTGCCTGCTGGGCGGCCTGGTCTTCGTGCGCTACAACGAGTCCCGCGTCATCGACGTGGTGACCGCCCACGCCGAGGCCCTCACGGGCGTGCACGAGGAGTAGGCCATGCGCACCGTCAAGACCTCCTGGTCCATCCGCTTTGTGCCGGCTGAGGGAGGCCCCGAGCGCCGCGTCACGGTCGACGAGGCCGGGCGCGCACGCCCCGCTGAGGCAGTGGCGGAGCTGGGCCTTGCCATCCGCCGTCGCGAGGGCGAGGGCTTCGTCTCCAAGCGCGCGCTTGTCAGGCCCACCTGCGACGTGCGCGTCACCTCGATCTCGGCCACGGTGCTCGACCTCGACGTGCTTGGCGCCGACTCGATCTTCCTGAGCGGCTACAACTCGTGGACCGACTCGGTGGAGCGCCATCCGCTCGCCCGGATGCGCGGTCTGCGCGGCGTTCCCACGGCCATCGTCAACCGCTGGGTGCTCGACAACTCCGGCGACTACCGCTTCGTCGAGCAGGCCGGCCTTCCCGGCGGCCAGCATGGCGTGGGCTATGGCTACCTGCGCTATGGTGACCGGGTCCTGCTCGTGGGCTCGCTCGACGAGGACTCGGGCTTCACCGTGGTGCGCGAGTCGGCGCGCGTGAGCGCCCTCAAGCTCGAGAAGGAGCCGCCCGAGCGCGTGGTGCGCGCGGGCGAGGAGCTCGAGCTCTGCTCGTTCGCCGTCTGCGATGGCGCGCTCGACGAGGCCTTCGGCCGCTATGCCGGGCTCGCCGGCATGGCCTGCCGCCCCGCGCCTGCGCTGGTGGGCTACTCGAGCTGGTACCGCCACTACGGCGACATCTCCGAGGACAAGCTCCTGCACGACCTCGATGCCACGGCGGCGCTCTTCGACGGCCGCGAGCTGGGGAGGTGCCGCACCCTCTTCCAGGTGGACGACGGCTATGCCAAGGTGGGCGACTGGCTCTCGCCCGACCCGGAGCGCTTCCCCAACGGCATGGCGGGCATTGCCAGGAGGGCGGCCGAGCTGGGGTTTGTTCCCGGCATCTGGCTGGCGCCGTTCCTGGTCGAGAAGGAGAGCCGCGTGGCCGCCGAGCACCCCGAGTGGCTGCTGCGCGACAAGGCCGGCGAGCTGGTTGCCGCAGGCGGCAACTGGAGCGGCGCCTGGGCGCTCGACACCCGCGTCCCCGAGGTCCGCGAGCACATCCGCGACTTCATGGGCTGCGTGACGCGCGAGTGGGGCTACCGCTTCCTCAAGCTCGACTTCCTCTTCGGCGCCTGCCTCGAGCCGCACGATGGCATGAACCGCGGCCAGCTCATGGCCGACGCGCTCGACCTCTTGCGCGAGAGCGTGCCCGAGGGCACGTGGTTCGACCTGTGCGGCGTGCCCATGGCGAGCGCCCTGGGCCGGACGGAGTTCTGCCGCGTGGGCTGTGACGTGGGGCTCGACTGGGACGACGTTCCCTACATGCGCCTGCTGCACCGCGAGCGCGTGAGCACCAAGCGCAGCCTTGCCAACACCCGCGGCCGCGCGCACCTGGACGGCGTCGCCTTTAGATGCGACCCCGACGTCTTCTTCCTGCGCCGCGACGTGAGGCTCACGGACGAGCAGCGTATGGACCTGCTCACGGCCGACGCGACGCTGGGAGGGATGTTCCTCACCTCCGACGACGCCTCCCTGTGGGACGTCACGCAGCAGAAGGACTTCGACGACGCGCTGGCACTGTTCGTCGCGCGGAACGGTTAGACTGATACCTGGCGTGGGGCATTTCCCGCGCGTGTCGGCAAAGAGGGAGAGGGAATGGCAGAGAGGGAGCTTCTCGTCCGCTCGCCGGGCAGGACCGAGCTTGCGGGCAACCACACCGACCACGAGGGCGGGCACGTCATCGCCTCCGCCGTCGACCGCTACGTCAAGGCCCATGTCACGCCGCGCGAGGACCTGGTCGTGCGCATCGAGAGCGAGGGCTACCGGCCCTTCGAGGTGTCGCTTGAGTCGCTCGAGCCGCGGGAGGACGAGCGGGGAACCACCATGTCGCTCGTCCGGGGCATGGCGGCGCAGATGGTCGCGCGCGGGGCGGTGCCGCAGGGCTTCGACGCCCTCGTGACGAGCACCGTCCTCTCGGGTGGCGGGCTCTCGTCGTCTGCCGCCTTCGAGCTCATGCTCTGCGAGGCCATGCGCGCCCTCTGGGGTGCCGGCGACATCTCCAAGATGGAGATGGCCCAGATGGCCCAGGCGGTTGAGCGCGACTGGTTCGGCAAGCCCTGCGGCCTCATGGACCAGGCGGCCTGTGCGCTCGGCGGCATCCAGCACATGGACTTCTCGGATGACGACGACCCCCGTGCCGCCCTCATCGACTTCGACTTTGCCGCCGCCGGCTACGCCATCTGCATCGTGGCCGTCGGCGCCGACCACGCCGCGCTCACCGGCGAGTACGCCGCGGTGCCTGCCGAGATGCAGGCCGTCGCGGCCCAGCTCGGTGCCGCGCGCCTGGGCGAGCTGCGCGAGCAGGACGTGCTCGCGGCCCTGCCCGCCCTGCGCGAGCGCCTGGGCGACCGCCCGGTGCTGCGCGCCCTGCACTTCTTCCGCGAGGAGCGCCTGGTCGAGGGGCGCGCGGCCGCGCTGCGTGCCGGTGACGTCGCCCGCTTCCTCGAGCTCACGCGCCTCTCTGGCGCAAGCTCTGCCATGTACCTGCAGAACGTCTCCGTGGCGGGTGCCGCCGACCAGCCCACGATGCTCGCCCTGGCCCTGGCCGACGAGCTCATGGGCGAGCGCGGTGCCTGCCGCGTGCACGGCGGCGGCTTTGGCGGCACCATCCAGTGCTTCGTCCCGCTCGAGGACGCCAGGGACTTCGCCGCCGGCATGGATGCCGTCCTGGGTGACGGCGCCTGCATGATCTGCTCGATCGACCACGAGGGGGTATGCTCGGAATGGCTCTAGGAACCGCTTCCGCTTGGATCGCGCGCTACGCGCTTGACCACGGCATCATTGACGAAGGCGACCTCACGTGGGCCGAGAACCGCGTGCTCGAGAGCGTTGGCGCCCTCTCGCCGGCCGACGTCGTGCTGCCCCAGGGCGACGACGAGCCCGACCTCGACGCGGTCCTCTCCGTGCTCGCAGAGGCCGCCGTGGCCAACGGCCAGTGCGAGGACTCCGCGAGCGGCCGCGACCGCATCATGATGCGCGTCATGGGCGCGCTCATGCCGCGCCCGTCCGAGGTCGCCGCCCGGTTCCGCGGCCTGCGTGCCGACGAGGGCCCCAAGGCCGCGACCGATTGGTTCTACGCGATCTCGTGCGACGTCGACTACGTGCGCCGCTCGGCCATCGCCCGCAACCTCAGCTGGGGCCACCCCAGCGCCTGGGGCGAGCTCGAGATCACCATCAACAAGTCCAAGCCCGAGAAGGACCCCCGCGACATCGCTGCCGCCGGCGCGGCCCCCGCTGGTGAGGCCTACCCGGCCTGCCAGCTGTGCCTCTCCAACGAGGGCTACTCGGGCCGCCCGGCCGCCAAGGGCGAGCATCCCGCCCGCCAGAACCTGCGCATCGTTCCCATCGAGCTGGGAGGGGAGCGCTGGGGCCTGCAGTACAGCCCGTATGCCTACTACACCGAGCACTGCATCGCCATGAGCGCCGAGCACCGCCCCATGCACGTCGACCGCGCGTCGCTCACCTGCCTGCTCGACTTCGTCGACCTCTTCCCGCACTACTTCATCGGGTCCAACGCCGACCTGCCCATCGTGGGTGGCTCGATCCTGTCGCACGACCACTTCCAGGGTGGCCTGCACGAGTTCCCGATGACGAGGGCCGAGGTCTGCGAGCCGTTCGAGATGGACGCCTTCCCCGGCGTGGAGGCGGGCGTCGTGCGCTGGCCGCTCTCGGTGCTGCGCCTTTCCTGCGCCAGCCGTGACGAGCTGCTCGACGCGGCCTGCCACGTGCTCGACGCCTGGCGCGTCTGGTCCGACGAGTCGGTGGGCGTGGTCGCCTTCACGGGCGAGACCCCGCACAACACCATCACGCCCATCTGCCGCATCCGCGACGGTCGCTACGAGCTCGATCTGGCGCTGCGCTGCAACATCACGACCGACGAGCACCCGCTGGGCGTCTTCCATCCGCACGAGGACAAGTGGCACGTCAAGAAGGAGAACATCGGCCTCATCGAGGTCATGGGCATGGCCATCCTGCCGCCGCGCCTCGAGGCCGAGATGGACGCCGGCAACATCACGCGCGAGCAGATCGGCGACGTCTTCGCGGGCGTGCTCGAGGACGCGGGCGTCTTCAAGTGGGACGACGCGGGCCGCGCCGCCCAGCGCCGCTTCATCGACAGCCTGTAGGGGAACAGGGGGCATGCCCCCGGCAGCATTTGGAACGGAACGGGGCAGGGGAGCGCATCCCCTGCCCCGCTTCGCGTCTCAGGCGATTGTGCCGGCTGCCAGAAGCATACCGGAGCGTCATGCACGCGCCTTTCGCACCGCGCTCGGCCTGCGTGCCAGGATGACCAGGCACGCCGCCCACAGGGCAAGCCCCACCAGGCAGATGCCGCTCAGGTAGAACGAGGCGTCGTAGACCCTGTCGAAGCTGCCCCAGAGCACGGCCACGAGGGCGGCCGAGAAGCACGCCGGCAGCAGGGCCGCCCGCAGTACGTGACGCGCGAACCAGCGCCTGCGCACCACGAACCAGGCCACGAGCCCAACGG
>SUUD01000129.1:0-1029 GCA_015062715.1 Olsenella sp.
CTGCTGAGCGGGCTGCTCTCGACCACGACCGACGAGAAGGGCCACGTGACGGGCTCGACGGGGACCACCTGGAAGACCTTCTTCACCAACTCCGGCGCAGAGTCCAACGAGGGCGCCCTCAAGGTCGCCCGGCGCTGGGGCGAGCGGGAGCTCGGCGGTGCCGCAGGCATCGTCTCCGCACGCCAGAGCTTCCATGGCCGCACGCTCGCCACGCTCGCCGCCACGGGGCAGGACGTGTTCCACCAGAGCTTCGGCCCGCTTCCGGCGGGCTTCTCATCCGTGCCCCTCAACGATCTCGCCGCGCTCGAGGAGGCAGTCTCTGGTGGTGGCGTCTGCGCCGTCATGCTCGAGTGCGTCCAGGGCGAGGGTGGCGTCTGGCCCGCCGACCCCTCCTACCTGCAGGCCGTTCGCAAGCTGTGCGACGAGCAGCGCATCCTTCTCGTCATCGACGAGGTCCAGACGGGCTTCTTCCGCTGCGGCGCGCCGTTCTCGTACCAGCTCGCGGGCATCGAGCCCGACGTCGTGAGCATGGCCAAGGGCATCGCGAGCGGATTCCCCATGGGCGCGGTCGCGGCACGGGCCGCGTATGCCGACCTGCTCGTTCCCGGCGACCATGGCTCGACCTTTGGCGGCAACGCCCTTGCGGCGGCCGCCGGCAGGGCCACCGTCGAGGAGATGCTCAGCCTCAACATAGGCGAGCACGTCATCGAGGTCGGCGCCCACCTCGCCGAGCGCCTGGCGACGCTTCCCCACGTGACCGAGGTCCGAGGCCATGGCATGATGCGCGGCATCCAGCTCGACGTCCCCATCGCCACGCCCCTCGTCGACAGGGGCCTCGAGGCGGGCCTGGTCCTCAACCACATCGGTGACTCGATCCTGCGCTTCCTGCCGCCGCTCGTCATGACAAACGAGCAGGTCGATGAGGTCGTAAGTCGCCTGGAGAAGCTCATCTCCGAACTAGCTTAGGCTCTCGGGCGGGGACGTGACGGGGGCCGGGGGGAGACAGTTGGGGACGGTTCTGGTTTGTCT
>SUUD01000129.1:1039-6059 GCA_015062715.1 Olsenella sp.
CTGCCCCCGGCTGTCTCCGAGACAAACCAGAACCGTCCCCAACTGTCTCCCCCCGGCCCCCGTCACGTCCCCGCTCCAATTGTTACGCCTTCGTGAACGTCTCCGCATGGGGTATCCCCTCCCGTCATACTCTCCTCCAAGCCCGACCCCTAGTGGAGGTTTGCCCCATGACCAAGTTCTTCTCACAGAACGAGAGCGCGGCGCTCGTGCGTTGCGTTGGTCGATGGTGGCGCGGCGAGGCCTGATTCGGGGTACTGAGGCTGTCGCCATCGCGCGCGTGGAGGCTCTCGGTATTCCGAGGGCTTTTTTCATGCCGCAAGGGGCGATCCCCCATCACCTGACAGCTCCCTTTCGCACCGGCGGCATGTCCCAGCGCAGAGCGCGCACATCCACGCCAGCCCGGCACGACGAAAGGAACGAACGATGGCACACAAGGACCCCTACCGCATCTACCTGTCCGAGGACCAAATCCCCACCAGCTACTACAACCTGCGCGCCGACATGCCCACCAAGCCCGGGCGCATGCTCCTGCCCAACGGCGTGCCGGCGGAGGTCGCGCACATCGCGCCGGTCTTTGCCGAGGAGCTCTGCCGCCAGGAGCTTGACGACGAGACGCGCTACACGCCCATCCCCGAGGGCATCCGCGAGATGTACAAGATCTACCGGCCCAGCCCCCTGTGCCGTGCCTACAACCTCGAGCAGGCGCTCGGCACGCCCGCCAAGATCTACTACAAGTTCGAGGGCAACAACACCAGCGGCTCGCACAAGCTCAACTCCGCGCTCGCGCAGGCCTACTATGCCTACGAGCAGGGCCTCTCCACCATCACCACCGAGACGGGCGCCGGCCAGTGGGGCACCGCCCTCTCCGAGGCGGCCGCGCGCTTTGGCCTGGAGTGCGACGTCTTCATGGTCCGTGCCAGCTACGAGCAGAAGCCGTTCCGCCGCTCGGTGATGGAGACCTTCGGCGCCCAGGTCACGCCCTCCCCGTCCGACCAAACCGAGATCGGTCGCAAGATGCTCGAGAACCCCGACAACTACACGGGTTCGCTCGGCACCGCCATCTCCGAGGCCGTCGAGCGCGCGCTCCACGTGCCCGAGAACCGTGGCCGCTACCAGCTGGGCTCCGTACTCAACCAGGTTCTGCTCCACCAGTCGATCATCGGCCTGGAGTGCGAGACCGCCTTCGAGCAGCTGGGCGAGTACCCCGACGTGGTGGTGGGATGCGCCGGCGGCGGCTCCAACCTGGGCGGCCTCATCGCGCCGTTCATGCGCGACAAGCTCACCGGCGCCAAGCCCGACACGCGCTTCGTGGCCGTCGAGCCCGCGAGCTGCCCCAGCCTCACGCGCGGCCGCTACGCCTACGACTTCCCCGACACCGGCCGCACCGCCCCGCTCTGCAAGATGTACACCCTGGGCAACGGCTTCATCCCCAGCCCCGACCATGCCGGCGGCCTGCGCTTCCACGGCATGGCACCCATCCTCTCGCAGCTCAAGCACGACGGGTACCTCGAGGCCGTGGCCGTCAAGCAGACCGACGTGTTCGGGGCGGCCGAACTCTTCGCCAAGCTCGAGACGATCCTTCCCGCCCCCGAGAGCGCGCACGCCATCCTCGGCGCCATCAACGAGGCCAAGAAGTGCATCGAGACCGGCGAGGAGAAGGTCATCCTCTTCGGCCTCACCGGCACCGGCTACTTTGACCTGACCGCCTACGAGGCCTACAACAACGGGACCATGGTCGACCACATCCCCTCCGACGAGGAGCTCGAGGCCGGCTTTGCCACCATCCCCGCCGTCCCCGGCATCCAGGCCGTGGGCGGCCTCCCGCTCGAGTAGCGACGACGGCGCGTCGGGGGCCTCCAGCTCCCGACGCGCCCCCCCTGTGCCATAATCAGGGGCATGGAACAGTACGAGACCATAACCTGCAGCGAGCGGAGCCCCGCGCGGCTCGTTCCCGCCATCATCCTCGCCTGCATCGGCATCCCGCACTTCCTCCTGGGGGCATCCTTCCTGGTATTTGGGGCGGGCGACGAGGACATGACGGTCATCGGCGGCGTCTTTGCCCTGTCGGGAACCGTGCTGCTTGCCATCGCCCTCCCGTTCTTTGCCGGGTGGCTCAACCGCAAGGTCGAGGCCACCCAGGACGGCATCGTCATCACCAGCCGCTTCGGGCGCACGACCTTCGTTCCCTGGGGGCAGGTGAGCGTGACCGACCACGTGTCAGACTCCAGGCGCCTCGAGTTCCACGTGCAGGGCCGGTCCGTAAGCTTCTCGGCAGGCTGCAAGGGCTACGACGACATGCGCTCCTGTCTGCGCGGCCGGGGGGTTCTCCTCGACAAGTCCGGACGACGCAAGTCCGTGCGCACCTCTGGCGACGAGGTCATCGATGTCAAGAGGCTCGTCTAGCCCATCCGTGGAGGGCGCGTGTAATCTGGGACCATCGCCCGTCTCTCCCCTTCGTGCGGGCCGCGCGATGGGCCATTCCCCGCGCACATAGCGACCAGCGGAGGGTTCCCAACTTGTTGGAACCTTGCTTGTGACCTGTTGGAATCTGGTCAGACCGCTGTTGGCTGGTTGTTGGGACGCCTGTCGTACGCTCCCCTCCCACCCACGAGGAGAGGAGCACCCATGAGTCTGTACTGGCCCAACGAGCACGTCGCCATCGAGATCGTCGACGACCCCATGGCCCCACCCTTCGACCGCAGCGTCGACCCCGAGGCAACCGTGCTTCAGGTCACCTGCGCGCAGCTCTGTGACCCCGATGCCAACCAGGCCTTCATGCGCACGGTCTGCGAGGCCATGGGAAGGCGCTTTCCCGGCGACCACATCCCCGGCTGGACCGAGGCCAACAAGGCCCTCATCCGCGAGCTCACGATGGGGATCGACGAGCTCCCCGAATACCGCGACCTCATCTGAGGCGCCATGGACGCGACAACGTCACCCGCTCCTCTCTGGTATAGTCTGGCTAACCTAGCCAGAGATGGAGCACCCATGGTCCAAGTCAACGTTCTCGAGGCAAAAAACAACCTGTCCGCCCTGCTCAAGCTGCTCGAGGAGGGGCAGGAGGACAGCGTCGTCATCGCACGCAACGGGAAGCCCGTGGCAAAGATGGTCGCCTACTCCCCCGTCGACGTCTCCAAGCGCATCGGCATTGCCGTAGGCGTGCTGCCCATCCCCGATGACAAGACGCTCGAGGAGTTGGACCGGGAGATGGAAGCAGATTTCGAGGAGTCGCTTGATGAACTGCCTTATTGACACGCACATAGCCCTCTGGGCACTGGGTGACCCCTCGCGACTTCCAGCGCAAGCAAGGGCACTGCTTCTGAACGAGAAGAACCGCATCTTCTGCAGCGTCATCTCGGCATGGGAGATTGCGGGCAAGCATGCCAAGCACCCAGAGAAGATGGCTTTTACCGGCAGAGAGTTCTCTTTGCAATGCAAGAATGCGGGCTATGAGTCTCTTTCCGTCCTTGGAGCTCATGCGCGCGAGCTTGACGGGCTACGTCCGCCAAAGGAGGTCGGCGGCCACAGCGATCCCTTCGACCGCATGCTCATCTGCCAGGCCAAGGCCGAAGGAATGATGTTCGTCACCCACGACCAGAGGCTCGCCGCATACGGCGAGCCCTGCGTGCTGGTGGTGTAGCGGCACCGCCCTAGACGATATGTAGAGTGATCGGGACCTCACTCTGTGAAGCAGCGGCCCTCTCGGGGCATCGTGGGTTAGGCTCGGTCGTAGGTATCGTCCGGCTTACCACATTCACAGGAGGTCCCGACCATGTTGTACTCTACCAGCATCGGCCTTGACGTGCACGCCCGCTCCATCAGCGCCGCCGCGTTCGTCTTCGAGACGGGGGAGGTCGTCCAGCGCACGTTCGGCTACGACCCGGGGGCGGTCGCCGCATGGGCGCGCTCGCTGCCGCAGCCCGCGGGCTGCCTCTACGAGAGCGGCCCCACGGGCTTCGACCTCAAGCGCAAGCTCGACGCGCTCGGCCTGCCCTGCCACGTCGGCGCCGTCACCAAGATGGTGAGGCCCTCGGGCGACCGGGTGAAGACCGACAGGAGGGACGCGCTGTTCCTCTCCAGGCTGCTGGCGGTGGGCGAGTTCGTCGAGTGCGCCCCTCCCGAGCCGGCCATGGAGGCGGCCCGCGACCTCTCCCGGGCGCGCGAGGACGCGCGCGAGGCGCTGATGAGGGCGCGCCACCAGCTCTCGAAGTTCCTGCTCAGGAAGGGGCACGTGTGGCCGAGGGGCAGGTCCACCTGGACCAGGGCCCACCGCGAGTGGCTGCGCTCGATCGAGCTCCCGGACCCCTGCGAGCGCCTCGTGCTCGAGGAGTACGTCGCGCAGGTCAGGGAGTGCGAGGAGCGGCGCGCCCGCCTCGACGCGGCCATCGCCGAGAGGTCGGCCGCCGAGGACCTCGCCGG
This sequence comes from Olsenella sp., assembly GCA_015062715.1. Classification (GTDB taxonomy): domain Bacteria; phylum Actinomycetota; class Coriobacteriia; order Coriobacteriales; family Atopobiaceae; genus SIG37. Next base: position 5,459 of record SUUD01000129.1, read on the forward strand.
CGTCACGGCCAGGCTGCGGGCCCTGCGCGGCGTGTCCACCGTCACCGCGTTCGGCGTGGCCACCGAGATCGGCGACTTCTCCCGGTTCGCCACGCCCAGGGCCCTCATGTCCTACGTCGGGCTCGTGCCCTCCGAGTCGTCGTCGGGCGAGTCGACCTCGAGGGGCAGGATCACCAAGACGGGCAACTCGCACGTCAGGCGCCTGCTCGTCGAGGCCGCCTGGCACCACGCCAGGCCGCTCTCGCCGGCCTCCGAGGCGGACGTGGCCGCCTCGTCCGGCATCTCCGCCGAGGCGGCGGGCGTGGCGTCCAGGGCCAACCGGAGGCTCCACCGGCGATACCTCGACCTGAGGGCGAGGAAGAAGGGCGCGAACGTCACCAACGTGGCCGTCGCCCGCGAGCTCGCCGGCTTCTGCTGGGCGCTCGCGCTCTGCGGGTGACGCGACCGTAGCAACCACCCTCCCGCGAGCGGCGGCGCGGCCGAGGCGCGTGGGGCACCCCGCGATCCGACTATGCGCAGCGAGGCCGGGCCTCGCCACGCGCGACCCTAGACCAGCGGAGCTCCCCAGCCGAAGCGTCGGAATGCGTTAGCCAACACGCGG
>SUUD01000130.1 GCA_015062715.1 Olsenella sp.
CCCCGAGAAGTCGGAGGCTGGCCCATCTTGGCTACTTGACAAGTCTGTCTACATATCAGGCGTCCATGCGGGCGGCGGCCGCGCGCTCGTGGACGGAGCCCTTGAAGCGCAGCAGCACAAACCCGCAGAGCGCGGCGGTGACAAGCGACGCGACGGGGGTGTTGAGCCACAGGCCGTCAAGGCCAAGCGGCCAGAGCGCGGCAAGCGCCGCCAGGGGGGCGACCAGCGCCATGACCACCGAGACGAGGCTTGCCAGCTTGGACTGGCCCACCGCGACCATGAAGCTCTGCGTGGCAAAGGCCAGCCAGCGCATGAGGTAGGCGAGGGCAAAGACGCGCAGGGCGCTCACGGAGAGCGCGAGCAGCTCGGGCGTGGCGTCCGGCAGGAACACCAGCGTGATGATGTCGGGCACCGTGCGGACAAAGACCACGTAGACCAGGCCGAACGCCGCGCTTGCGGCAAAGCAGTGCAGCTCGAGCGACTTGACGCGCCCCAGCGTGCCGGCGCCCCAGTTGAAGCCCACCGCGGGCTGCAGCGAGTCGACCGTGCCGTAGATGAGCGTGGCGACGATGCCCTCCGAGAACATGAGGACGCCCCAGACCGAGACGGCGTCCTCGCCGCCCAGCCGGAGAAGTGCCATGTTCATGACGATCGACATGAGGCGGCCCGAGACGTTCTCCAAGAAGATGGGCATGCCCAGGCGGACGATTTCGAGGACCATCTCTGTTGTGGGCTCCGGCCTCACGAAGCGCAGCTGCAGCCCCCCGCGCACGAAGGGCCAGAAGGCGAGCACGACCGACATGGCCATTGCCATGGAGAAGGAGAAGGCTGCGGCGCGCACGCCCAGGTGCAGCTCGGCGAGCAGGAGGTACTCCAGCACCGTCCCAAAGACGGCCATGAAGAGGTTGACCATGAAGCTGCGGCTGATCTGCCCTGAGATGCGCAGGTAGTTGTCGACGGCGTAGAGCACGGTGGTGAAGGGGAGAAAGATGGCATAGACGCGCAGGTAGGAGGCCGCGAGGCGGGCCAGCTCCCCCGTGGCGCCCATGGCAGCCATGATGGCCGGCGCACCCAGGAAGAAGACGATGCCCAGCGCGAGCCCCGTTAGGACGTTCATGATGGCGGCGCAGGTGAAGACCTGGTTGGCGCGGTCCTCGTCGCCCTTGCCCAGGCTGATCGAGATGGGGACGGCCGACCCCGAGCCAATGAGGTCGCCCAGGGCAAAGGCTAGGATGACGAAGGGCATGGCGAGGTTGATCGCCGCGAACGCGGTGCCTCCCACGAAGCGCCCCACCAGGATGCCGTCGATGAGGCCATAGATGGACGAGATGAGCATGCCCGTGGCGCCGGGGATGGCGGCCCGCATGAAGAGCGTGCCCGTGGGCGTCTCCGCAAAGAGCCTCTTGGACTCGTCCATGGGGTTGTCGGCCATGGCTCACCTCCTCGTTTTCCGCAATGGCACACGAGGTATGAGGGTAGCAGAAGTGGCCGGGCGTTATGACCTCGCGGGACACTGCCGCTGGGGGATTCGTCCCAAACTGGGACACCCGGCCCGGAGGATTTGTCCCACGGGGGCGAGTCATGAGCGCAGCGAATGAGCGAGCGAGGCGAGTGCCGAGCCCGGTTTGGCGGCGGGGGGATTCGTCCCACAAGGGCGAGTCATGAGCGCAGCGAATGAGCGAGCGAGGCGAGCGCCGAGTCCGGTGGGACGAATCCCCCGTCGTTAGCGCGGGAAGCGAACGGTAAAGCGGGTGCCCACGCCCTCGCGCGAGACCACCTCGATGGTGCCGCCGTGGGCGTCGACAATCCACTTGGCAATGGAGAGGCCTAGGCCGCTTCCCTCGGTGCCCTCGTTGCGGGCGCCGTCCGCACGCCAGAAGCGCTCGAACACGTGGGCAGCGTCCTCCTCAGACATGCCGATGCCCTCGTCCTGGACGATATAGCTCACGCCCGTGGGGTCGGTCGCTGCCGAGAGGCGGATGCCCGTGCCTGTGGCGGAGTACTTCTGCGCGTTCTGCACGATGATGCGCAGGGACTGCTTGACCATGACGAGGTCGCCCACCATCAGGTAGCGCGGGTCGTTGACGTCCCCCTCGTCGACCGTGCACGTGTAGACGTGGTCGGCGTCGATCATCTCGGACTCCTCCCACACCTCGCGCACCACGTCGGCAAGGTTGATGGGCTCCTTCTGGAGCGTGTTGCGCCCGGAGTCGCCGCGGGCGAGGAACAGCAGCTGCTCCACCAGCTCCTGCATGTGGTCGGACTCGGTCCGCAGGGCCTCGATGGACTCCTCGAGCACCTTGGGGTCGGTCTTTCCCCAGCGGTCGAGCATGCCCACGTAGCCCTGGATGACGGCGATGGGCGTGCGCAGCTCGTGGCTCGCGTCGTTGACGAAGCGCATCTGCTGGAGCTTGGCCTCCTGCATCTGGCGCAGCAGGTTGTTGAGGGCTATCTCGATGGGGCGCAGGTCCTGGTCGCCGGTGCTCACGGTGGGGGAGTCAACGCTGGCCCGTGCGATGGCCTGCTCGAGCGTGGCAATCTTGTCAACGCCGGACGCCGCGGACAGGGACATGGGGTCGACCACGCCCGCCTGGCTCAGCGCGTCGGCCATGATGGCCAGGTCGTTGAGGGGCTGGAGCTTGCGGCGCACGCGGCGGATCTCGCCAAAGACGCCAAACAGGTCGATGAGCTGCCACAGCAGGATGAATGCGGGAATCGGCCAGATGGGCTCGATGGCGTCGAGGAGGGGGAACGTGTAGGTGCGGCCGGGCGCCATGACCTCGTAACGCCAGGTCGACACGGACATGCCGTCGCCAAAGAGGCCGAACGGGCAGTTGGGGAAGATCCTGCCCGAGGCCATGAGGCTGGCGGGCAGCGTGTCATTGCAGGTGCAGGCAAAGATGAAGAGGGCAATTGCCGCTAGCAGCAGGTCGAAGAGGAGCCAGCGCAGCAGGCGTCGCCACCAGTTGCCCCAGCCGATGGAGCGCGCGATGGATGACGCCCTTGCGCTGCCCTTGCTGAGCCTATCGTTCGCGAATGACATAGCCCACCCCTCGGACGGTCGTGATGAGCTTGATCCCAAAGCGGTCGTCGATCTTCGAGCGCAGGTGGCGGATGTAGACGTCGATGATGTTGGTCTCGCCCACGAAGTCGTAGCCGCAGGCGAGCTGCGCCAGGCGCTCGCGGCTCATGACGATCTCGCGATTCTCCATGAGGGCCTTGAGCACCTCGAACTCGCGGTTGGTGAGCTCGACGGGCTCGCCGGCGACCGTGACCTCGTGGCGGTCGACGTCGAGCGAGACGCCCTGGATGGTGAGGACGGTGGTCTCCACGGGCGTCATTGCCGACGCATCGGGTGCGGTCGTCGCAGCGACCGCCGCCAGGGCCTCTCGTCGCTTGAGGGCGACGCGGATGCGTGCGAGCAACTCCTCGATGGCGAAGGGCTTGGTGATGTAGTCGTCGGCGCCGGCGTCGAGGCCGGCGACCTTGTCCATGACGGCGTCGCGGGCGGTGAGCAGGATCACCGGCGTGTCCTTCTCGCGACGGACGCGCCGCAGGACCTCCATGCCGTTGAGCTGGGGCAGCAGGATGTCCAGCAGGATGAGGTCGTAGTCGCCTGCGAGCGCCTTCTCGACGCCCTCCCGCCCGTCGGCCGCCTTGTCGACCTCGTAGCCCTCGTGCGTGAGCTCGAGCTCCACGAAGCGCGCGATCTTTGCCTCGTCCTCGACGATGAGGATCCTGCTCATGGTGCGTCCCTCCTGTGCGCAGTGCAAAACGGGCGGAGGCGCCTGCCCCCGCCCGCTATCGTAGCCCAGATGCTAGTTCTGGGCGTCGCTCTCGCCGGCGTCCTTGTCGCCCATGACCGTGTCCTTGATGGAGTCGACCCCGTCGGAGGCCATGTCCATGACCTTGTTCACGTCCACGGTGATGGGCTTGGCGCCCTCGATGTGGTAGTGGCAGTCAAAGAACAGGCCTACCACCAGCAGCGGGAACGCTGCCCACCACAAAAGGATGCCCAGGATGATGAAGAGCACGGGCATGCCAAAGACGCGCGAGCCGTGGCGGGTGATGACGAACGAGGTGTCGAGGCTGGCCTTGACGATGCGCTTGGCCTCTGCGCCAACGCGGCCGATCCACTCGCCAAACTTGGAGCGCTTGGTCGACTCCTGGTAGGCGTACTGGGCCTGGGCCATCTCGGGCGAGACGGGGCCGGTCTCGGTGGCGGCGCTGGTGGTGTAGCTGGCGGTCTGGGTCTGGGCCTTGCCGAGGCGCTCGAGCCAGATGATCGCGTCGAGCACGTCGTCGTTGTTGGCCTCGAGGGCGACCTTCGCGTCGTCATAGGTGACGCCGGTCTTCTCGCGGATGAGTTCGACCTTCTCGAGCTTGTCCATGATCAAGTCCTTTCCGTGGCGTGGGGCGTCTCGTGCGCCCCGACTTCCTGACGACTTGCATGGTGACGTTCAAAGATTAACCGGTCCTTGGGCGAAGATTAATCTTGCATGAGTTTGGGCCCCATCTGTTATACTATCGTTAAACATATGAGGGAGGTATGTATAACATGTCTGCAACTGCGCTGGTGGCGGCCCGCATGGAGCCCGAGCTCAGAGACCGAGCCAAGGCGCTGCTCGAGCGGGACGGCATGACGGAGTCCCAGCTCATTCGCCGCGTCTATGAGTACGTGGTTCATCTGGGGCGCGTGCCCGAGTTCCTCAAGACGGGCGAGTTCGACATGGTCATGCCCCTCGGAGGAGACGACAAGTTTGACGAGCTCCTCTTCCTCATCGAGAGCAACCCGTTCAATGCGTACGACTTCACGGCAGTCGATGGCGAGGAGCTCAAGCGTGACAGGGCGGATGCGCTTGACAGCATGCTGGGGGCTGGCAATGAGTAGGTTCTATCTCGACACCAACGCCCTCATCGACCTCTACATTGCGCGTGCGCCCGGCAGGCACGAGGCCATGCTCCAGCTGGTGGAGGGTTGTCGTGGTGGTCGCGGCGAGCTGCTCGTGGGGGCAAACTCGGTTCTTGATGCCTCCTATGTCATCGAGGATGGCAGGCAGTTTCGTGAGGTCATTCCCGAACGCCGCCTGCGCCAGCAACTCGCCTCAAACCTCAGGCGCATTGCCTTTCACTACCTCACCATCTGCCCCATAGACGAGCGGGTCCTGCGCGCCGCGCATCGCAACAAGGCCGAGCCGGACTTCGATGACGCCCTTGTGGCGGAGTGCGCGCGCGAGGCCGGGGCAGACATCATTGTGTCGAGCGACCAGCGGGCGTTTCGCAACTCAGCCGTGCCGGGGGCAACTCCCGAGGAATGCGCCGCCTGTGTGCGAGGCTAGCCCAGGGCCACGTCCAGCGCCATCATCACCGTGAAGCCCAGGGCAAACAGGACCACGCCCACGTTTGAGTGTTGTCCCTCGCTCATCTCGGGGATGAGCTCCTCAACCACCACGTACATCATGGCCCCCGCGGCAAATCCCAGCAGATGGGGGAGGAGCGGCACGACGAGGCGTGCCGCCATGATGGTCGCCAGCGCGCCGAGGGGCTCCACCACGCCCGAGAGGACCCCGCCCAGGAAGGCCCGACCGCGCCGCATGCCCTCCGAGCGCAGCGGGAGCGAGATGATGGCCCCCTCGGGGAAGTTCTGGATGGCGATGCCCAGCGCCAGAGCCATGGCGCCCGCCAGGGTGATGGTCGTGGCGCCCGACATCCAGCCGGCGAAGACCACGCCCACGGCCATGCCCTCCGGGATGTTGTGCAGCGTCACCGCCAGCACCAGCATCGTGGATCTGGCAAGACTGCTCTTAGGTCCCTCCTCCTGATCCGGATGTCTGTGCAGATGTGGGATAACGTGATCCAGCAAAAGCAGGAACAAGATGCCAAGCCAGAATCCGATGACTGCCGGGGCGAAAGACCACTTCCCCATCCTGCTTTCCTGCTCTATGGCCGGTATCAGAAGGCTCCAGATGGACGCCGCCACCATGACGCCGGCAGCAAATCCCGTCAGCGCTCTTTGCACACTCCTGCTGAAGTCCTTCTTGATGAAGAACACGCATGC
>SUUD01000131.1 GCA_015062715.1 Olsenella sp.
CAGCCCACGACCATGACGCTCACGATGCCCGGCAGCCGGTCGTCACCCACGTCGACCCCGGCGGTCGGCACGATCCCCGTCCCGTCGGCGCACAGGGTCGCGTACAGGTGCCGAGCCCGCTCAGCGACCTCGGGGCGCACGTGCGGCATCTCCCCCACGACAAACCGCGCGACCTCGGCGAAGGTGACCGCGCCGCAGACGTCCTGCGTGCCCGGGCGGCGCCCGGACTCCTGCCCGCCGCCAAAGCCCTGGGGCCTGAAGGGGACGCGTGCCCTGACGAGCAGGGCACCGGTGCCCAGCGGGGCGCCGATCTTGTGGCCCGCGACGCTCACGGCCGAGATGCCGGCGAGGTCGAGCGGGATGCGACCAAAGGCCTGGATGGCGTCGGTGTGCAGCGGAGCGCCCGCCTGGGCGCAGAGGCGCGACAGCTCGGCGACGGGCTGCACGACGCCCGTCTCGTTGTTCGCGTACATGACGCTCACGAGGGCGCAGGACCTGTCGATGAGGCGTTCCGCGGCCTTGAGGTCGATGACGCCCTCCCCCGTGACGGGGGCGATGGCCACCTCGAACCCGCGCTGGCGCAGGGATGGCGCGAGGTCGAGGACGGAGTCGTGCTCGATGGCCGAGAGCACGACCCGCGTGCGCGTGCGATCTGCCGCGCGCGCACCCTCGGCGATCCCGTAGACGGCGAGGTTGTTGGACTCGGTCCCTCCCGAGGTGAATATGACGTCGGAGGGCCGGAACCCGCCGTCCACGCACGAGGCGAGGGTGCGTCGTGCGCCCTCGAGCGACGAGGAGGCGGCGCGGCCGAGCGTGTGCAGGGAGTTGGGGTTGGCCATGGCATGGGGCAGGGCGCGGTACGCGGCCTCTGCGGCAAGCGCCTCGGCGCGCAGGGGCGCCGAGGCGGCGTAGTCGAGGTAGCAAAGGTGCGTTGTCATGCGGCTAGATCCTGCGGAGGTTGCCGATGTTGCCCGCCTCGCGCAGCGCCCTGATGGCGAGGGCGCAGTCGTCCTTGCCGAAGACCGAGCTGCCGGCCACCAGGACGTTGGCGCCGGCCGCGCTGATCTTGCCGGCGTTCGTCTCGTCGACGCCGCCGTCGACCTCGATCCAGGGGTTGACGTGGTAGTGCTTGCACAGCTCGCGAACCTGCTTGATCTTGGGGATGGTGGAGTCGATGAACGACTGGCCGCCGAAGCCGGGATCGACGGACATGAGCAGGACCATGTCGACCTCGGTGATGAGCGGGTCGAGCATGCAGACCGGCGTCGCGGGGTTGAGCGCGATGCCCGCCTTGGCGCCACGGTCGCGGATGCGGCGGATGACGCGATGGGCGTGGTTCGTCGACTCATAGTGGATGGTGACGATGTCGGCGCCGGCATCGATGTAGGAGTCGACGCGCTTGTCGGGCTTGTCGATCATGAGGTGGACGTCGACGGGCAGCTTGGTGCCGCGCTTGACGGCCTTGAGCACCGGGGGTCCATAGGACAGGTTGGGGACGAACACGCCGTCCATGACGTCGAAGTGGACGAGGTCGGCGTCCTCGATCCTGCCCAGCTCCTCCTCAAGCATGAGGAAGTCGGCGGAGAGGATCGACGGGGCTATGAGGGTCTGCTCAAACTCGAAGTCAAACATGGTCTGCTCCTTGTCTCTCGAACGGCGCGAGTGCCTTGCGGCGCCGCCGGAACCATTATCCACCGAAACGGGCGCGAGTCACTCGTCGAAGCCGTAGAACTCGTCGTGCGGCAGGCGGCGGAGCAGGCCTTCCATGATCTCGTTCACGCCGCGCTCGCCAGAGAGGGCGTCGCGGACCGCATAGGTGATGGGCGCCTCGATGCCCCGCTCGTCTGCGATGGAGCTCACGCTCTGCGCGGCACGCGCGCCCTCGACGACCATGTGGGTCGCGCGCTCGTACTCCTCGAGCGAGCTGCCCCGGGCGAGCGCCTCGCCGAACGTGCGGTTGCGCGAGTGCCGGGAGGTGCAGGTGGCGATGAGGTCACCCATGCCGGCGAGTCCCATGCAGGTGAGCGGGTTGCCGCCCATGTCCGCCACGAAGCGCCCGATCTCGGCGAGCCCACGGGTCATGATGACGGCGAGGGTGTTGTCGCCCAGCCCCATACCCGCGGCGACGCCGCAGGCGATGGCGACGACGTTCTTGACGGCGGCGCAGGTCTCGACGCCCACGACGTCGTCGGTCACGTAGGCGCGGAAGGTCCGGTCGATGACGAGCGAGCGGACCTGCTCCGCGGCCGCGGCGTCGCGCGACGCGACGACGGCGGCCGAGATCATGCCGCGGCAGACCTCCTCGGCGTGGTTGGGTCCCGAGAGCGCGCAGATGCGCTCGTGGCCCCCCAGACCCTCTGAGGCGACCTCGGTCATGGTCTTTGCCGAGCCGAACTCAATGCCCTTCGCGAGCACGGCGACGGGGGCCGTGGCCGAGACGGCACCGGAGAGGCCCTCGCAGGTGCTGCGCACGTGGGACGAGGGGGTCACGACGAAGACCGCCTCGGCACCCGTGGCGGCATCCGCAAGCGACGTGGTCGAGCGGACGTGCGCGGGAAGCTCGTAGCCGGTGAGGTAGCGTGGGTTGACATGCGTCCGGTTGATGCCATCGGCAACCTCTTGCGAGTGGGCCCAGAGCGTGACCTCGTGGGCATGCCGTGCCACGAGGCCCGCGACGGCGGTGCCCCACGAGCCAGCCCCTATTACGGCGACCTTCTCCGCCATCAGGCATCACCCTTCTTGTGGAACGAGAGCTTGTTCTCCGTCCCGCTCATGAGCCTCGTGACGTTGGCGCGATGGGCCCACAGCACGATGCAGGAGACCAGGACGATGGGAATCAGGAAGAGTGGCCTCGCCGAGTAGAACGCGACGGTGAAGAGGCTGATCGTGATGGCCGCCGTGATCGAGCCGGCCGAGACGTACTTGGTGAGGGCCACGACGACGATGAAGCAGGCCAGGGCGAGAAGCCCCGCCCTGGGGATGAAGCCCAGCGAGCCGCCCAGGCCGACGGCGATTCCCTTGCCGCCGTGAAAGCCGAGGTAGCACGAGTACACATGTCCCAGGATCGTGGCGAGGAAGACCCAGGATGCCGTGAAGCCGAGCTCGGCGGAGGGTGCCGTCGCCGCAAGCCCCAGGCCACCGGCGAACACGTACCCAAAGACAAGACGTGCGGCAAGGACGCAGAGGAGCCCCTTGCCCATGTCGAGCAGGAAGGTGAGGGCGGCGGCCGAGGCGCCTGCGGAGCGGGCGACGTTGGTGGTCCCGATGTTGCCGGAGCCCACCTTGCGAACGTCGATGCCCGCCAGCCGCGACGCCACGATGAGCCCGAACGGAATGCCGCACACGAAATAGGTGATGACCATGGCCACGGCAATGGCGATGCCCAGCGTTGTCTCTGTCATGGCGTCTGCCCTCCCAGCCGACCGGTCTAGTCCTTCTTGCGGAATCGCAGGCGGATGGGCGTGCCCGTGAGCTCAAACGTCTCGCGCATACGGTTCTCGAGGTAGCGCTGGAAGTTGTCGTCGACGAGGTCCGGGGCGTTGCAGAAGAACGTGAACGTGGGCGGCGCCGTGAGCGTCTGGGTGCCGTAGTGGATCTTGAGGCGACGCTTGTTGTCGACCACGGTGTGGCCCGTCTCGCGCAGCTTGGTGATGAGGTCGTTGAGGGCGGGCGTGCCTACACGCGAGCCGTGCGTGCGGGACACGGCGCACGCGAGGTCGAGCACCTTGTCGACGGAGCGGCCCGTCTTGGCGGAGATGCGCAGGATCGGGGCCCAGCTGGCGAAGGTCATCCGTTGTGCGAGCGAATCCATGCAGTCGGTGCGCATCTGCTCCTCGACGAGGAGGTCCCACTTGTTGAGCAGGATGCCGATGCCGCAGCCGCGCTCGATGGCCATGGCCGCGACCTTCTGGTCCTGCTCGGTCACGCCGTCGTGGGCGTCAACGACGAGCAGGCACACGTCGGCCTCGTCCATGGCGCGCAGGCCCCTGACCATCGAGTAGTACTCGACGTCCTCGTGCACCTGGCTCTTCTTGCGCATGCCGGCCGTGTCGACCAGGCGGATGCGCTGCCCGTCGTGGTCGACGACGACGTCGATGGCGTCGCGGGTCGTGCCCGAGATGTCGCTCACGATGCTGCGGTTGGACCCCACAAGGCGGTTGAGCAGCGATGACTTGCCAACGTTGGGACGGCCGATGATGGCGACGTTGATGGCGTCGCCGTAGTCGGGCTCGGGGGTGGGCTCGGGCAGGACCGCGACGACCTCGTCGAGCAGGTCGCCCGTCCCGTGGCCGTGCACCGCCGAGACGGGATGGGGCTCGCCGACTCCGAGGGCGTAGTAGTCCCAGAGCTCCTGGTCGTTGTCCGGGTCGTCGAGCTTGTTGACGACGAGGAAGACCGGCTTCTTGGTGCGCCTGAGGACGCGGGCGACCTCCTCGTCCTCGTCGGTCGCGCTCACAAGCCCGTCGACCACGAAGATGATGGCGTCGGCCTCCTCGCAGGCTGCGACGGCCTGCTCGCGGATGCGCGAGGCGAAGACGTCATCGGACTTGAGCGACTCGAGGCCGCCCGTGTCGATGAGCACGAACTCGTGGCCGGCCCAGTCGGCCTCGTGGTACGAGCGGTCGCGCGTGACGCCGCGCGACTCGTGCACGATGGCCTCGCGGTCCTGGGCGATGCGGTTTACCAGCGTGGACTTGCCCACGTTCGGGCGGCCGACGATGGCGACGACAGGCTTGGGCATGGCTGTGCTCCTAAGGAATCAGGGGTACGTGGCTCCAGTGTAGCAAAGGGTCTTGTGCGAGCGGTGAACGCGCCACCGACGGACGCCGGCCGCTCAAGTGGCAAGATCCGCCAGGACGGCGTCGACGATGTCTGCGGGCGAGGGCATGTTGACGTGCCCCCTCCCTCCCCTGTGGCCGATCTGGGCGAGAATGTCGTCGCGCGAGACGCCGTCGAGGGTGACGCCGTCGAAGTTGAACATGACCTCGGGCAGCAGCACGAGCGTCCCCGAGAGGTCATCGGGCAGCTGGGCGAGCAGGTCGCAGGCGACGATGAGCCCCGTCACGTTGACGTCGCCGCCAAAGTAGTCGTTGCGGATGCTGCGGGTCACGATCGAGCCGGGGGTTCCGGCGAGCGCGCACCACCGCGTCGTCAGGTCGGCGATCGTGGGCTCTGCCGCCTCGCCGCAGACCACGAGCACACGCCCTCCCGCTTTCACGAGGGCTTGCGCGACGTCCACCATCTGCGCCGACCTTTCCGCGAGGACGTCGTCAGCCTCGTCGAGGAAGCTCCTCAGCATGCCGATCCCGTCATAGAACTGGGGGTAGCCGTCGTAGGTCTCTGCAGGTGGCATGGGCATACGGGCGGCGACGTAGAACTCGTCCGAGAGCTGGAAGCGCGTCATGCCGTCACGCGCGCGCGAGCGAGCCTGGTAGGGCTCGACGATGCGCACGACGTCCCGGGCCATGTCGGGGTCATCGGAGTACGAGTGGGTGAAGGTCCTCGAGTACTTGGTGTAGCCAACGGGCACGAGGGCGAGCGAGGTAATGCCCGGGCGTGCCTCGACCCAGTCGAGCGTGCGGACCAGCTCGTCGCCGTCGTTGATTCCCGGGCACAGGACGATCTGGCCATGGACCTCGATGCCGGCGGCAAGCAGGCGCTCGAGGACCTCGACGCCGCGCTCTGCGTGCCGGCCGATGAGCTCGCGGCGCACGTCGGGAGAGATGGCGTGGAGCGACACGTTCATGGGCTCGAGTCGGCACTCGATGATGCGCCCCACGTCCTCGTCGGTCACGTTCGTCAGCGTGACGAAGTTGCCCTGGAGGAAGGACAGGCGGTAGTCGTCATCGCGCAGCGAGAGCGAGGCGCGCGCCTCCTTGGGCAGCATGGCCATGAAGCAGAACTTGCAGGCGTTCACGCAGGTCCTGATGCCGTCGAATATCACGTCGATGAACTCGATGCCCCAGTCCTGGCCAGGTTCGCGCCACAGCTCCACCTCGACGGGAGGCTCCTCGTCCTGCCCGGGATTCTCGACGACCTCGACGAGCGCGACCG
>SUUD01000132.1 GCA_015062715.1 Olsenella sp.
ACGTACGGGGACCGCCCGTACGCCCCCGCGTGGCTATGCAGCGTAGCGCAGGATAGCCTTCCAGCCGCCGCCGGAGGGGTACTGGTAGACGGTGCGAACGCGCGTCTCCCCTTGGCCCCGTACCTATGCGGTAACGAGGAACTCGAACGCTGGCATCCGCGCGTCGAGGTGCGTCGTGCACCACACGTGCGCCAGGCTCACCAGCAACGCCGATGTCGACTCGTCGACCTCACTCGCCAGGAGCTGATCAAAGGTGAGCGTGAGCAGCGACGACACCCACGCGAGCTGGCGCGCGTCGACGGGCTCCGCACCCTCGACGTCACGTGCGCAGCTCTCGCACAGCGCCCCACCGGCGAGCACCGAGAAGCGCGTGGGGTGCTCGTCACCACACGACACGCATGAGTCGAGCTGGGGGTACCAGCCGCCGTGCGCCAGGACCTTGAAGGCATAGGCCGCGTCGACCAGGTCGAGGTGTGCCCGGTCGCGAGCCTCCTCGCAGGCGCGCAGGGCCCGTGCGCAGATGGGGTACAGATAGGCGTCGGGAGCGTCCTCGAAGCAGGTGAGGCGCGCGACCTCGATGACGCAGAACGCCGCGTTCATGCGGTCGATGTCGTCACGCAGCGGTCGGTGCGCGTCGTGAAGCTGCGCCTCGGTGATGACTCCCAGGTTGCGACCGCGGGCTATGAGGAGGTCGACCTCGTCGAACAGCTCGCTTCTCCCCGCCAGCCGTCCACCCGGCTTGCGGGCCCCCTTGGCTACCGCCCGGTGCTCGCAGCCGTCTTCGCCGAGGAGCGCAAGGATGAGGTCGGTCTCGGACAGCTTGGTCTGGCGCAGGACGATCGCGCGTATGCGGTAGGTCTTTGCCCGTGCCATGGCAGCCCCGTCACTCGCCGGCGTCGTAGCCCAGGCGACGGATCTCGTTGGCGTCGCGCCGCCACAGTGGCTGCACGCGAACCTCGAGGTCGAGATAGACCGAGCAGTCGTTGAAGAGGTGCTCGATGTCCTTGCGTGCCTGGGAGCCGATGCGCTTGATCATCGAGCCGCCCTTGCCGATCACGATCGCCTTCTGGCTCTCGCGCTCCACGAGCACGGTGCAGCGGATGGAGGCATGGTCGTCGCGCGGCCAGGTCATCTCGTCGCAGATGACGCCGACCGAGTGCGGGACCTCCTGGCGGCAGTTGAGCAGGACCTTCTCGCGCACGAACTCGGCGACGAGCTCCTCGTCGGTGGCGTCGACGGCCATGTCCTCGGGAAACCACCGTGGCCCCTCGGGCAGGTGCGACGAGACCAGATCGACGAAGGCCCCCACGTTGAACCCCTCGGTCGCGCTCACGACGAGCTCGTCGTCGAAGCGGGCCAGCGCCCGTGCCGCCTCGAGCTGGGAGAGGACCTGCTCCTGACCGGCGAGGTCGGCCTTGGTGATCACGAGCAGCTTGTAGCTTGCCCTGCTCGCGTCGACGTGCTTGGCCACCCAGGCGTCGCCCGTGCCCACGGGCTTGGTCGCGTCGACGAGGAATGCCACGCAGTCAACGTCGGCAAGCTCACCCAGGGCCGCCCGGTTGAGCTCCTTGCCCAGGGCGTCCTTGGGCTTGTGGAGGCCCGGCGTGTCCACGATCACCAGCTGCGACGAGGGGGTGTTCACCACCGCCCGCATGCGGCGCCGCGTGGTCTGGGCGACGGGGCTCGTGATGGCGACCTTCTCGCCCACGCAGGCGTTGAGCAGCGTCGACTTGCCCACGGAGGGGCGACCGACCAGGGCCACGAAGCCGCTGCGGAAGGATGTCTCAGTCATGCGATGTCTCCAATCCGGGGGACACACGCGCGGAAGCCTCCCCCGCACGTGGTCAACCGAGAAGCGCCCCCAGGTACACGACGATGCCGGCCAGCGCCACAAACACCGAGAGGACCCACACCGCCGCGGCCGCCACGTCCTTGGCGCGGCCAGCCAGCGGGTGATACTCGGGCGAGACGAGGTCGACGATGGTCTCGATGGCGGTGTTGAAGAGCTCGGCGCACAGGACCATGCCGCAGCCAACGAGAATGACGCCCCATCCGTTCGCGTCGATGCCGCAGGCGAACCCCAGCACGATGGCAAGGACCGCCATCCCGAGCATGACCTTGATGTTGCGCTCGGAGCGCACCGTCAGGCGGAAGCCCTGGACGGCGAAGCCGAAGCTCTTGACGAAGGAGGCATGCTCCTCCTGGGACCCGGGGATCACTCGTCATCACCCGCCCTGTGCCGCGTGAGGACGACGTCGGTGAGGGTGCCGTCGGTGGGGATGGCGGCGAGCACGCGCTCCTCGGCAGCCTGCATGGTCAGGGCCTCGCCCTCCTCCATGTGGTCGTGGCCCAGGAGGTGCAGCAGGCCATGTACCCACAGGAGACGGCACTCGTCGGCAAAGGTGGTGCCGAAGGAGCCTGCCTGCGCGGCTATGAAGGCGGGGGCGAGGACGACGTCGCCCAGCTCGCAGGGCTCCCCCTCGGCGAGGTCGGGGTCGTCGGGACGCTCGCACTCGAGCGAGATGACGTCCGTGGGGGCGTCGACGTCGCGCCACTCGAGGTTGAGCTCGCGCATCTGCTCGTCGGAGACGATGGACAGCGAGACGTAGCAGGGCCTGCCAACGTTGGCGTCTGCCAGCACGGCGTCGCAGGCACCCGCGAGCTCGTCCTCGGAAAGCGGCAGCTCCAAGCCCTCGTCGGTCTCGATGTCGAGGAAGCAGGCCATCTCGTCACTCCCCTGCCGCGTCGTAGGCGTCGACGATCCTGCCAACCAGCGAGTGGCGGACGATGTCGGCGCGCTTGAGGTCGATGAAGGCGATGTCATCGATGCCCGCGAGCACCTTGCGCGCGGAATCCAGGCCGTTCTCACCCAGCAGGTCGCGCTGCGAGGTGTCACCCGTCACCACGAACTTCGACGAGAAGCCCAGACGCGTGAGGAACATCTTCATCTGCTCGGGAGTTGTGTTCTGGGCCTCGTCCAGAATGACGAAGGCGTCGTTGAAGGTGCGGCCGCGCATGAAGGCGAGGGGGGCGATCTCGATGATCCCCTGCTCGACGAGGGCGTTGCCCCGCTCCATGTCGGTCATGTCGAAGAGCGCGTCGTAGAGGGGGCGCACGTAGGGGTCGAGCTTCTCCTCGAGCGTACCCGGGAGGAAGCCGAGCGACTCGCCGGCCTCGACCACGGGACGCGCCAGAACGATGCGCCCGATCTCCTTGCGCTTGAGGGCGGCCACGGCCATCGCCATCGCGAGGTAGGTCTTGCCGGTACCCGCGGGGCCAATGCCGAAGGTGACGGTGTTGTTGCGGATGGCGTCGATGTAGCGCTTCTGCCCCAGCGTTTTGGGACGGATGGCACGGCCGCGATAGGTGAGCAGGATGTCGTCGGAGAGCGAGGCCGGGGGCATCGCATCGTGCGACACCTGGTCGA
This sequence comes from Olsenella sp., assembly GCA_015062715.1. Taxonomy (GTDB): domain Bacteria; phylum Actinomycetota; class Coriobacteriia; order Coriobacteriales; family Atopobiaceae; genus SIG37. The sequence continues at coordinate 3,428 of SUUD01000132.1, forward strand.
CGAGCAGGTCGACGTCGGAGGTGGTGGGAACCTCGCCGGCAGAGACCATGCGGATGAGGCGGCTGAAGACCGACGTCACGCGGTCGACCTCGTCGGGCGAGCCGGAGACGCCCACCTGGTTGCCGCGGACGGTGATGATGGCATCGAACGCGCCTTCGACGCGGCGCAACAGCGAGTCGGCCGGACCCATGAGGCGTGTGAGGTCGACCGAGTCGGGGATGGTGAGGCGTACGTGCGTGGGCTCCATGGTCCTCCGGAAGACGTGTGATGGTACAGGCCGATTATAGCGCCCGCTCGCCCGTGAGCACGTCTCCCGAGACGCCGGTGATGTCGACGGGGACGAGCTCTCCCGGCTGCGCGCCATAGACGCGCACGTCAAAGAGGCCGCCCGAGACGCCCTGGTCGGGATACTCCATGGTCACGAGCTCCCGTCGTCCGACAAGCAGGGCTGCCTGCTCGTACCGCATACGAGTCGCGAGGGTACGCGCCTGCCCCGCACGTGCCGTCATGACTGCAGGCTCGACCTGGCCGTCCATCGTTGCCGCAGGCGTACCCGGGCGCTTGGAGTAGCGGAAGACGTGCATGCGCGTGAAGGCGCACTCCTCGCACAGGGCGAGCGAGGCGGAAAACTCATCGTCCGTCTCGCCGGGAAAGCCCACGATGAGGTCGCAGCCCAGAGAGAGCCCCTCCCCCACCAGGTCACGTGCCGCGGCAACGCGGTCGAGGTAGAAGGATGCGTCGTAGGTGCGTGCCATGCGGGCGAGCGTGGCGTCGCAGCCCGACTGGAGGGGCATGTGCAGAAACGGTGCGACGCGACCGTCCGACTGGCCGATGAGCGCGAGCAGCTCGTCGCTCACGTCCTGCGGCTCGATGGACGAGAGGCGGATCCGCCCCACCTCCGTCCTGTCGAGCAGCAGCTCGAGCAGCTCGCGCACGCCAAGCCCGTGTCCCGAGGCGTCGCGTGCCTCATAGCGGCCGAGGTTAATCCCCGTGAGCACGACCTCGCGGGCACCGCGGGCAAGATGCTCCCGCACGCTCGCCAGGACCTCCTCGGGGGGCACCGACCGCGAGGCGCCGCGCGCCTTCCACACGATGCAGTACGCACAGCGGTTGTCGCAGCCGTCCTGCACCTTGATCCCCGGCCGCGTCCTTCCCGTCGGTGTGACGGCATCGCAGGCCGCAGGAGCGTCGCGCCCGGCAATACCAAGGAAGGCAGCGACCTCGGGCGCCACGCGTGACTTGTCGGCGACGCAGGTGACGTTGGGGGCGAGAGACGCGACCTCGTCTGCGAACAGGTTGACCACGCAACCCGTGGCGAACACCTGGGGACGCCCGGGAAGCCCGGCCGCATGCCGAATGGCCTTGCGGGTCTTGGTCTCGGCCTCGCCCGTCACCGCGCACGTGTTGATGACGATGGCGTCCGCCTCGTCCTGGGGGCAGGCAACGGCACCGAGAGCCTCGAGCGAGGCCGCAATGTCGTCGACCTCGACGCGGTTCACGCGGCAGCCCAGGTTGACGTAGGCGACGCGCGCCGTCATGCGCGCGGCTGTGGGCGACACTACTTCTTCCCCTTGCGACGCGGGCGCGGCTTCCTCTTGCGGTGCCCGAACAGCCCGCCTTCGCCCTCGTCCTCCAGGGTGCCCTCGGCCGCCTCGCCATCACGCCGCTCGACGATGTCGCGCAGCAGCTCGAGGTCTTCCTCGGGAAGGTCGGTGGGGACCGTGATGCCCACGACGGCGATGAGGTCGCCGCGACGCGTCCCATAGGGGCTCGGCATCCCCATCCCCGGAACGGTAATGGGCTGGGCATGCTGGCAGCCGGCCGGGACCTCGACGGTCACGACCTCGTCGGCAAGGATGCCCGGCATCTCGAGGGTGGTGCCCAGGATGGCGTCGAGGGCATCGACGTCGAGCCGGCACACCAGGTCGTCTCCCTGGCGCTGGAAGCGCTCGTCCTGCTCCACGGCGATGGTGACCACGAGGTTGCCGCAGGCGTCGCCACGCAGCCCCGCCTCGCCCTTCTCGGGCACGGTGATGGTCATGCCGGAACGCACGCCCGCCGGTATCTCGACCTCGACGCGCTCGCGGCTGGGCGTGCGGCCCTGGCCGTTGCAGGTCTCGCAGGGGTGGTCGACGACCTCGCCGGTTCCGTTGCAGTCCGGGCAGGTCGTCTGCGTCTGCATGGAGCCCAGGATGGTGCGCTGGACGGTGACGACGCTCCCCCTGCCATGGCATCGCTCGCAGGTGTGGACCGAGCCGCCCTCGGCAAATCCCGTGCCATTGCAGTCATCGCAGGGCGCGAGGCGGTCGTAGGCGATGGTCTTGGTGCAGCCGGCGGCAGCCTCGGCGAGCGTTATGCGCAGGGTGATGCCCATGTCGCGACCGCGCGTGTGGGCGGCACGGCCCCCGCCACCAGCGGCGTTCCCACCAAAGAAGGACGAGAAGATGTCGCCCATGCCAAAGCCGCCGAAGATGTCGGACATGTCGACGTAGCTGCCGCCACCAAAGCCCGTCGGACCCTCGGGGTCGCCATAGCGGTCGTAGTTGGCGCGGCGCTGCTCGTCGGAGAGGACCGAGTAGGCCTCGTTGACCTCCTTGAAGCGCTCCTCGGCGTCCGGCGCGTCC
>SUUD01000133.1 GCA_015062715.1 Olsenella sp.
GCAGCCCTCGGCCTCGATGACGTCGACCAGGTTGTTGTTGGCCGTGGGATGGAACTTCACCAGAATCTCGCCGACCACGCCCACGCGCGGCTTGGAGCGGTCGTTCACCAGCGGCAGGGCCTCGAAGGCGTCGACCGTGTCCTGGCACAGCTGGTAGAACGCGCGCGCCGACGCCGTGGGGATGAGGTCGCGGGCACGGGCCATGAGCTGGTCGTAGAGGGCGTTGGCCGCGCCGGGCGTGGCCTCGTAGGGGCGGCAGCGGTACAGCAGCTGCATGATGAGGTCGCCGTACAGCAGGGCGTAGACGCACTTCACGATCAGGCCCGGCTTGAGGATGTTGAAGCCGGGGTTCTTCTCGTCCAGGCCGCGCGCCACCGACAGCGAGATCACGGGCACCTCGGGGTGGCCGGAGTCCTTGAGCGCCTTGCGGATGAGGGCGATGTAGTTGGTGGCGCGGCAGCCGCCGCCGGTCTGGCTGATGAGGACGGCCGTGCGCGTGAGGTCGTACTTGCCGCTTTCGATGGCCTCCATGATCTGGCCGGTGACCAGGATGGACGGGTAGCAGATGTCGTTGTTGACGTACTTGAGGCCTGCCTCGACCGCGCCGTGGTCGACCGAGGGAAGAAGCTCCGCGTTGTAGCCGTAGCGCTTCAGGATCCCCTTGACGATGTCGAAGTGGATGGGCGCCATCTGCGGGCACAGGATGGTGTAGCCGTCCTCGCGCATCTGCTCGGTGAAGCGCGGCTTTGACCAGGCCGAGCTGGTCGCCTCGCGGTAGACGGGCACGTGGGCGCTGGTGTCGGTGTCGCGCATCTGCTCGAGCTTGCCGTCGGCCGTGTAGGTCTCCTGCGGCGCGACCTCGTGCGCGGTGCCCGCGGCGACCTCGCGCTCGAGCTCGGCGCGCTGGTCGGTCAGGGCCGCCATGAGCGAGCGGATGCGGATGCGCGCGGCACCCAGGTTGGACACCTCGTCGATCTTGAGGACGGTGTAGATCTTGCCCGAGTTCTCCAGGATCTCCTGGACCTGGTCGGTGGTGAGGGCGTCCAGGCCGCAGCCAAAGCTGTTGAGCTGGATGAGGTCGAGGTCGTTGCGGGTGGCCACGAAGCGCGCGGCACGGTACAGGCGCGAGTGGTACATCCACTGGTCGACCACGCGGATGGGGCGCTCGGGGCGCATCTTGTGCGAGACGCTGTCCTCGGTGAGCACGGCAAAGCCGAAGGAGTTCACCAGCTCGGGGATGGCGTGGTTGATCTCGGGGTCGTTGTGGTAGGGGCGGCCCGCCAGCACGATGCCGTGGCCGTCGTGCTCCTCGATCCAGGCGAGCGTCTCGTCGCCCTTCTCGCGGATGGCCTGCTTGAACGCGAGGTCGACCTCCCACGCGGCGTCGACCGCGCGGTTGATCTCGGTGCGGGTGATGTGCGTGCCGCGCACGCGGCCGTGGCCCGCGGCGGCGTCGGCCTCGCGCTGGACCGAGACCGTCTCGTACAGACGGCGCTTGAGCTCGCGCTTGTTGTCATAGGGCAGGAACGGGTTGAGGAACTCCACGTCGTCGCGGGAAAGCTCGTCGACGTTGAGGCCAAGGGCCTGCGGGTAGCTCATGACGATGGGGCAGTTGTAGTGGTTGCCCGCGGTCTCGTCCTCGCCGCGCTCCCAGCGGATGCAGGGCATCCAGATGAAGTCGGGGTCCTTGGCCAGCAGGTTCATGATGTGGCCGTGCGACAGCTTGGCCGGGTAGCACACGGACTCGGACGGCATGGACTCGATGCCCGCCTCGTAGACCTTCTTGTTCGACTGGTCGGAGAGGATGACCGAGAATCCCAGCTTGGTGAAGAACGCGTGCCAGAACGGGTAGTTCTCGTACATGTTGAGCGCGCGCGGGATGCCCACGGTGCCGCGCGGGGCGGTCTTTGCGGGAAGGACCGGCCGGTCGAAGAGCAGGTCGTTCTTGAACTTGAAGAGGTTGGGAGCCTCGGTGCGCTGCTTCTTGTGGCCGGCGCCCTTCTCGCAGCGGTTGCCGGTGATGAAGCGGCGGCCGCCGCCAAAGTCGTTGACCGTGAGCAGGCAGTTGTTCGAGCAGCGCCCGCAGTGGACCTTGGTCTGCCTGGCCGTGAGCGAGTCGATCTCGGTGCGGGAGAGCAAGGTCGAGACGCCGTCGGCGCCGGCACGGTCGCGCGCGAGCAGCGCCGCGCCGTAGGCGCCCATGCAGCCGGCGATGTCGGGGCGGATGACGTCGCGGCCGGTGAGCAGCTCGAAGGCGCGCAGGGTGGCGTCGCTCATGAAGGTGCCGCCCTGGACCACCACGTACTTGCCTATCTCGTCGAAGTCGCGCAGCTTGATGACCTTGAACAGGGCGTTCTTGATGACCGAGTAGGAGAGGCCGGCCGCGATGTCGCCCACGGTCGCGCCCTCCTTCTGGGCCTGCTTGACGCGGGAGTTCATGAAGACGGTGCAGCGGCTGCCCAGGTCGACCGGGTGCTCGGCGCGCACGGCCTCGGCGGCGAACTCCTCGACGCCCATGCCCATGGAGACCGCGAAGCTCTCGATGAAGCTGCCGCAGCCGCTCGAGCAGGCCTCGTTGAGCATGATGTGCTCGATGACGCCCTTCTCGACCTGCAGGCACTTCATGTCCTGGCCACCGATGTCCAGGATGAACTGGACGTCGGGCACGAAGGCCTTAGCGCCGCGCAGGTGCGCGACGGTCTCGATCTCGCCGGAGTCGGCGCGCAGGGCCTCGATGAGCAGGGCCTCGCCGTAGCCGGTGGTGGTCACGTGCCCGATGGTGGCGCCGGCGGGCATGTGGTCGTAGAAGTCGTCCATGATGACGCGCGCGGTGCCCAGCACGTCGCCGTTGTTGTTGCCGTACCAGGTGTGCAGCAGCTGGCCGTCCTCGCCCACCATCGCGGCCTTCATGGTCGTGGAGCCGGCGTCGATGCCGATGAAGACGCGGCCCTGGTAGCTGGCCAGGTCGCCACGCGGGACGACCTGGGCGTCGTGGCGCTCCCTGAAGGCGCGGTAGTCGTCCTCGGTGGCGAAGAGCGCGTCGAGGCGCTGGACCTCGGAGCCCTGGGTGTCGCCCAGGTTGTCGAGGGCCTCGATGACCTCGGCAAAGGTCACGTACTTGTCGGATTCGCCGGCCAGCGCCGCGCCGCTGGCCACGAAGAGGTGCGCGTTCTGGGGAACGATGCGGTGCTCCTCGTCGAGGGATAGCGTCTCGTAGAAGCGATGGCGCAGCTCGGAGAGGTACTGCAGCGGGCCGCCCAGGAAGGCCACGTGCCCGCGGATGGGGTGCCCGCACGCAAGGCCGCTCACGGTCTGGTTGGCCACGCTCTGAAAGATCGAGGCGGCCACGTCCGCGGGCGCGGCACCCTCGTTGAGCAGCGGCTGCACGTCGGACTTGGCAAAGACGCCGCAGCGGCTGGCGATGGGGTAGATGTGCGTGGCGTCCTTCGCGAGCTCGTTGAGACCCGAGGCGTCGGTGTGCAGCAGGCTCGCCATCTGGTCGATGAAGGCGCCGGTGCCGCCCGCGCAGGTGCCGTTCATGCGCTGCTCGATGCCGCCCTCGAAGTAGATGATCTTGGCATCCTCGCCGCCCAGCTCGATGGCGCAGTCGGTCTGGGGAATGAGCGTCTCGACGGCGCGCTTGGAGGCGATGACCTCCTGCACGAACTCGAGGTCGAGCCACTTGGCCAGCAGCAGGCCGCCCGAGCCGGTGATCGAGACGCGCAGGCGCGCGTCGCCAAAGACGCGCCTGGCGCGCTCGAAGAGCTCCTTGGCCGTGGCGCGGATGTCGGTGTGGTGGCGCTGGTAGTTGGCATAGCACAGGCGGGCATCGTCATCGATGACGGCCAGCTTGACGGTGGTGGAGCCCACGTCGATGCCCAGGCGCAGGTTCTCGCCCGTCCAGTCGCGCGCGCTGGCGGGACGCAGCTCGGCGCCATCCTCGACCAGGTCGATCGTCTTGGTGGGTTCAGTCATGGGACTCCTCCTTCTGCTGCATGAGCGCGAGCCCATACGTGGGGACGTTGATGTCGAGCGGGAAGCCGTACAGGTCGCCGGGGCGGACAAAGGCCAGAAGCGTCATGACGCGGGCCATGGTCTCGGGCGTCTCGTGCATGCCGCCCTCGATCCACCGGCAGATGACGCCCACCTCGGCGGAGATGACGTAACTGATGTAGTACTCGAAGAACGCGCCGATGGCACGCGCGTCGATGCCCTCGAGCGCGCGCGGGACCACGGCGTCAAAGACGGCGTCCTTGATGCGCGGGGCGAGACCCGGGTCTCCCCCGTCGCCCAGCAGGGCCGCATAGAGGCGGCCATGCTCAAAGATGTGCTCGAGCAGGCCAACCAACCCCGGGCAGGGCTCGTGGGCGTCGAGGCAGTCGTGCAGCTCGGCAAGGTGGACCTGGGAGATGCGGCTCACATGTCCCACGAGCCCCTCGACCAGCTCGTCCTCGGTGCGCTGGACCAGGTCGGGGATGTCGTGGAAGTGCGAGTAGAACGTGCGACGCGTGATGCCGGCGCGCTCGCTCACGGCGGTGACCGTCACGCGGGTGAGGTCACCCGTGGCGGCTATCTCCTCGGCGAGGGCGTCGACCAACGCGCGGCGCGTGCGCAGGGCGCGGCGGTCGGTGCTGGCTTGGGTCACGATGCTCCTCTCGCTATTACACAATGTGAGTAGTATTGCACAAAGTGAGTAGTAATACGAGAGGATAATGCACCCTCACCACATGTAGATGCGGCAGCGCCGTCGCATGCGTTTTTCGGGAAGTCACATGGGTTTGGCCAGCAAGGCGCGCAGGAGGCGCGCCTGGTGCGACAATCCGAGTTCGGATGCAAGTTCTTGACGGCGACACCCGAACGGAGACCGATGGCCGAGGCAGATCAAGCGGCGCACTACTCCGCAGCCCACGAGGCGACCCGCAACCTGCGCGCCGTGAGCGGCATCCTGCTCGTCATGCTCGCGGTTGTCGTCGCCACCCTTGGCCTGCGCCAGGCACGTGCCACGTCGTCCGGGACGGGGGCCGCGACGCCAGGCTCGGTGGAGCTCTCCGTCTCCCATGGAGTACGGCAGGCGGCGGGCCTCGTCTCCCGGCACGAGCGCGTCGTCGCCGAGCATGCCCTGCTCGAGGTGGACCCCGAGCTCATCGACACGAGCGCCGAGGCCGTCCTCAAGACGCACGTCAGTGGAGCCGGCGTGAGCTCGACGGCACCGCTGGGCTTCTCGCAGACCTCGGAGGCCATCGCCCTCGACCAGGCCATCGCCGACTTCGAGGCCCACGACTACGTGCTGGGCTTCGCGCTGGTCGACGTGGGGACGGGGCGCGGGCTCTCGTACAACGCCGACGAGCCGCGCTATCCCGCCAGCTCCATCAAGGCCGCCTTCTGCACGATGGTCTACGAGCAGAACGGCCCGGTGAGCGAGGGGCTGGTCGCACCCTGCATCATCGAGTCGAGCAACGAGGCCTACCACGCGCTCTCCCGCGAGTACGGCCAGCAGGCCTTCGCGGACTGGCTCGCGCCCATGGCCCCCGAGGCCGCCGAGGACGCGGCCGAGCACCTCTACCCGTGGATCAGCCCGCGCGAGTTCCTGGTCGTGTGGCAGGAGATCTACCGCTTTGGCACGAGCGGCGAGCCCGGGTCTGCCGAGCTCGCCGGCTACCTGAGCCAGACGTCCACCTCCGCCTGGGGAGAGCTGCTGCGCGACGAGTGGGAGGTCTGGGACAAGGCCGGCTGGTACCCCACCACCACCGAGCGCGCGACCTGCGACTGCGGCGTCATCTTCAGCGACTGCGGCCCCTACGTGGTCGTGGTCATGAGCGACGCCCCCGAGGACTTCGAGGCGCTCAAGCCCGTGCTCGACGCCATCAACGTCGCACACGGCAAGATGTGCGGCGGCTCGACCGAGTCGCACCTCTCCTGACGCCCGCCCGGGAGCCTCCCCGTGAGCGCAGCGCGTGACAGTGGGGACGGTTCTGTCTGTCAGGTTTTTGCTGACTACTACTGCAAAAACCTGACAGACAGAACCGTCC
>SUUD01000134.1 GCA_015062715.1 Olsenella sp.
TCGCGCTCCCAGGTGCTGATGACCTCGGCGCAGTAGGCGTTGAGGTCGAAGTTGCCATGGTTGAGGCGGACCAGCTGGGGAACGCCCTCCCAGCACTCGTAGCCAAAGCCGTCGTCAAAGGCGGAGTTGCCGCCCCAGTCGATGCAGAACCATCCCGCATAAGGGCTACCCTGGCGCTTCTCGCGTACGTCGCGGAATGCCCAGAAGTCGCGTCCCACGTGGTTGAGGACGGTGTCCAGGATCACGCGGATGCCCGCCTCGTGATAGGTGCGGACAAGCTCGCGCAGGTCGTCCATGTCGCCCAGGCGGCGGTCGACGGTGAGCAGGTCGCGCGTGTCATATCCGTGGCTCGAGCTTTCGAAGACGGGGTTGAGCAGCACGCAGCCCACGCCCAGGCGCTGCAGGTGGTCGACCCAGCTGGCAAGGCGGGGAAGTCGATGCTCCACGGGTCCGGTCCCGTCGTTCTCGTACGGGGCTCCAAGCAGCCCCAGGGGATAGATCTGATAGACGAGGGATTCCTCGTACCAACTCATGGCGGCTCCTTTCGCACGAGCGCCCATCCTAGCACGAGAAAGTGTACAACCGCTTCCTCTACGAGAACTATCAGGCCTTCCTTGTCTATCTGCTCAAGTACTTCGAGTGAGCGCCGCTTCAGCGGAACTCTTCGCGAGTTGCGCGACTTGGCGGACGAGCAGGGGGAGGCCTTCCTCCACGAGGCGTGTGGGCATGGTTGGCCCCAACTCCTCCAGCGTGCCTTCAGCAAGGGGCAGTATAGTCTTTCCGGCAGACCGCGACTCATCCGGAGGTACCCATGGTCAGGCTCATCCTCACCGACATCGACGAGACCATCATGCCCAAGGGCGACACACAGGTGCCCGCCCACGTGATCGAGGCCTTCCACGCCGCGCAGGACGCCGGCATCGTGGTGGCCACCGCCACCGGCCGCGGCCTCGACTGGGTGCCTGGCTTCTTTGGCGGTGACGAGCGCTGCTGCTCCACCGCGCTGGCAACCAACGGCTCCCAGGTGCTGCTCAACGGCGAGCTCATCTACGAGGCGCACCTCGACCCCGCGTCGCTCGCGCAGGTGCGCGGCATCATGCGCGAGGTCCCCACGGGCGGCATGCTCTGCTTCGAGGGCGGCACGCCGCTTCTGGTGGAGGGCGAGCGAGACGACCTCGCCCAGGTGTTCCCCGCCTATGCCCCGGTCTGCGTGCCGGTCGACGACATCCCCACCTTCCCCGTGGTGAAGGCCAACGTCTTCGTCGTGCGCGACGAGGCGGGCACGCGCGAGCTAGTCGCGCGCCTCAACGCGGAAGTCGAGGCCTTCGACTTCGACTTCCCGCGCCCGGGCTTCTCCAACGTCATGCCCCATGGCTGGAACAAGGGCGAGGGCGTGCGCACGCTGGCCCGTGCCCTGGGCATCGGCATGGACGAGGTCGTGGTCTTTGGCGACTCGGGCAACGACCTGGCCATGTTCGACGTGGTCGAGAACAGCGTGTGCGTGAGCAACGGGACCGACGAGGCCAAGGCCGCCGCCCGCTGGCATATCGGCAGCTGTGCCGACGGTGCCGTCTCGCAGGCGATGCTTGCGCTTGCCCGTGGCGAGTGGCCCTTCACGGAGTAGGCTGGCTGATATCCGAACGCCCCGCGGGACACCCTGCCCGGAGGATTTGTCCCACCGGGCTCGGCGCTCGCTCATTCGCGGTGCTCATGACTCGCCCTCGTGGGACAAATCCTCCGGGGTGGGTGTCCCGCGGGACTGCCCCAATGGCTCGTTTCTGAAGAACGGGTTGCCTGAGGGGCTGTCCTTCGCTTGCCAGCCTATACTCTCCTATGGAAACGAGACCCAGCTAGATAGGGGGCACCATGTCCTGCACCACCATGCTCGTGGGCAAGGCCGCGAGCTACGACGGATCGACCATCACCGCACGCAACGAGGACTGCGGGGGCGACGCCAACGACCCCAAGCGCCTGGTCGTCGTGCGTCCGGAGGACCAGCCGCGCCACTACAGGAGCGTCATCAGCCACTGCGAAGTCGAGCTCCCCGACAACCCCATGCGCTACACGGCCGTCCCCGAGGCCGACCTCAAGGAGGGCATCTGGGCCGCTTCGGGCATCAACGAGGCCAACGTCGGGATGGACGGCACCGAGACCATCGACAACAACGAGCGCGTGCTGGGCGCCGACCCCATGGTGGTGCTCGTGCCCGCCAAGGGTGAGCCGGGCGAGGAGGGCTATGAGCCCGAGGTCCCCGGTGGCCTGGGCGAGGAGGACCTCGTCACGCTCGTGCTTCCCTACATCCGCTCCGCCCGCGAGGGCGTGCAGCGCACCGGCGAGCTGCTCGAGCGCTACGGCACCTACGAGCGCAACGGCATCGCTTTCTCCGACGTCGACGAGATCTGGTGGATGGAGACCGTGGGTGGGCACCACTGGATTGCCCGCCGCGTGCCCGATGACTGCTACGTGACCATGCCCAACCAGCTGGGCATCGACTCGTTCGACCTGGCCGACGCCGAGGGGCCGCAGCTCGAGCACATGGCCAGCCACGACCTGCGCGAGTTTATCTCCAAGAACCACCTCGACCTGCACTTCCGCGAGCCGGACGACCCCGGCGACATCTTCAACCCGCGCATCGTGCTGGGCACCGCCACCGACGCCGACCACGTCTACAACACGCCGCGCGCCTGGGCCATGCAGCGCTTCCTCAACCCGCTCTCCAACACCTGGGACGGGCCGGACGCCGACCTGCGCCCCGAGGACGACGACATCCCCTGGTGCCGCGCCCCCGAGCGCAAGCTGACCATCGAGGACGTCAAGTACGCCCTGTCCCTGCACTACCAGGGCACGCCGTACGACCCCTACGGCAAGGCCGGCGACGGCTCCCAGCGCGGGCGCTACCGCCCCATCGGCTTCAACCGCAACTCCCAGCTCTCCGTGCAGCAGATTCGCCCCTACATGCCCGAGAGCTGCCGCGCCATCCACTGGCAGGCCTTCTCGTCCAACGTGTACAACGCGCTCGTGCCGCTCTATGCCAACGTCGACGACATGCCCGCCTACCTGCGTGACACCACCACGCGGGTGACCTCCGAGAACCACTACTGGCAGATTCGCCTGGTGGCGGCCCTGGCCGACGCCCACTTTGCCAGCTGCCAGCAGCACGTGGAGCGCTACCAGCTTGCGGTGGGCGCCAAGGCGCACGAGCACGTCGCCGCGACCGACGCCAAGGCGGCCGGCCTCTCCTACGAGGATGCGGCGCCGGTGCTGGCACAGGCCAACGAGGACATGGCCGCCTTCCTCAAGGGCGAGACCGACAAGCTCCTCGAGAGCGTGCTCAAGACGGCGACCGTCGAGATGCGCTGCTCGTTCAGGCGGGAGGACGCGTGACGCAGGGTCTGCGCGGCGACAGCCGCGACCTGCGGGAATCGCAGACGTTCTGGAAGCTCATGATCGTGGGCTGTGCCCTCATGTGGGGCCTCTCGTTCACGGTCATGAAGGGCATGACCGACCTGGTGAGCCCCATGTGGGTCATCGTCTTTAGGTTCGTGCCCGCCACCGCATGCATGGTGGTGCCCCTGTGGCGCCGCATGGCAGACCCCGCCAACCGGCAGGCGCTCGTGGTGGGGGCCAAGCTGGGCGTGCAGCTGTGGGTGGCCTACGCCCTGCAGGTGTGGGGCCTCTCCATCTCCACCGCCAGCAAGGGCTCATTCCTTTGCGGCATCTACGCGGTCATCATCCCCTTCGTGGCCTGGGCGTTCGGGGCGGGTCGGCCCCGCTACCGCAGCCTTACCGCTGCGGCGCTCTGCCTTGTTGGCCTGGGCCTGGTCTCGCTCAACGACGACCTCTCGGTGAGTCCGGGAGACATTGCATGCGTCGGCTGCTCGTTCTTCGTCGCGCTCGAGACCTACCTGCTGCCCACCTGGGGCGGCGAGCACGACACCTCCGTGCTCTCGGCGTCGATCTTCTCGGTCGTGGGCCTGCTCTCGCTCGCGTGGGCGCTCGTGGCCGACCCGCTGCCGGGTCCCGAGGCCTTCTCGCCCTCTGCCCTTGCGACCTGGGTCTACCTCTCGATAGGGTGCACCCTCTTTGCCATTGGCGCCATGAACGAGGCCTTCATGCACGTCGACCCGGTGCCGGGGGCGCTGCTGTCGTCGCTCGAGTCGCCCCTAGGGACGGCCGCCGCCATCACGTTTGGCGGAGAGGTGCTCTCGGGGAGGCTGCTCGTGGGCTTTGCCCTCATCGGCTGCGCCGTCGTGGTGAGCGAGGCGGGCGACCTCCTGCTTGCCTTGGCGCGGCGCCTTGCGGGGAGGGCCTCCGCATGAGTCGCGTGCTGGTCGCCATGAGCGGGGGCGTCGACTCGAGCGTCGCCGCGAAGCTGCTCGTCGATGCCGGCCATGAGGTCGTGGGCGCCACCATGCGCCTGGTCACCAACGAGGTGGTGGGCGCCGAAGGCTCAAACACCTGCTGCAGCCTCAAGGACGTCGAGGACGCCCGGACCGTCTGCGAGAGGCTGGGCATCGCCCACCACACCTTCGACCTCGACGACGACTTCACCGAGCAGGTCATCACGCGCTGGGTCGAGGCCTACGAGGCAGGCCTCACGCCAAACCCCTGCATCTGGTGTAACCGGTACATGAAGTTCGAGCTGCTCTGGGACCTCGCCCGCAAGCTGGGCTGCGACAAGCTGGCAACCGGTCACTACGCGCGCGTGCTCCACGACCCGGAGGGCGGGCCCGCCCGCCTCGCCAAGGCGCGCTTCCTCGAGAAGGACCAGAGCTACGTGCTGTGGCCGGTGCGCCAGGAGGTCCTGCGCAACCTCGTCCTGCCCTTGGGCGAGCTCGCCTCGAAGGACGAGGCCCGTGCCATCGCCCAGGAAGCGGGCCTCGTCACGGCGCGCAAGCATGACAGCCAGGACATCTGCTTCGTGCCCGACGGCGACTGGCCTGCCTACCTCGACCGCTGGCGCGGACGCCCGGAAGAGGTCGGGCGCATCGTCGATGCGGATGGCACCGTGGTGGGCTGGCACCGGGGCATGGCGCGCTATACCATCGGCCAGCGCAAGGGTCTGGGCGTCTCGGCCGGGCGACGCCTGTACGTGGTCGCCAAGGACACGGTCACCAACACGGTGCGCGTGGGTGGCAACGACGAGCTCATGTCGGACAGCTTCTGCGCCACCGAGGCCATCTGGCCTGCAGGAATGGTGCCCCACGAGCCGGTGCGGGGCGAGGCCGTGTGCTGCTACCACGGCTTTGCCCATGCCTGCACCGTAATTCCCACCGCCGAGGGTGCTTTTAGGGTCGATTGCGACAAACCTGTGCGCGCCGTGGCCCCCGGGCAGTCGGTGGTGGTTTACGATGGGGATGTCGTTTTGTGCGGGGGCGTCATCGCCCCGTAGGCGCGGGAGGGAGCGCAGCCACATGTTTGGACTCAAGACCGAGGTCGCCTTCGACTCCGCGCACTTCCTCGCCGACTACTACGGCAAGTGCGAGAACCTCCACGGCCATCGCTGGCGCGTGACCGTCTACCTTGCCCAGGAGGAGCTGCAGAAGGAGGGGACCATGCGTGACATGGTGCTCGACTTCGGCGTGTTCAAGCGCGAGTGCCGCGAGCTCGCCGCCACGCTCGACCACACGTTCCTGGTCGAGGAGGGCACGCTCAAGCCGGCGACCATCGAGGCGCTCGAGGGCGAGGGCTTCTCGCTCACCATCCTGCCGTTCCGCACCACGGCCGAGAACCTCGCGCGCTACTTCGCCACGACCCTCATCGACCGCGGCCTGCCGGTGGGCCAGGTCGACGTGTACGAGACGCCCAACAACTGCGCCATCTACAAGGTGGACGAGGAGGCGTGACGGTGCCTGGCCATGGTGACACGCTCCATGGGGTGAACCTCGACGGGTGGCTCGTCCTCGAGTCGTGGGTGACGCCGCGCATCTTCGCGCCGTCCGCTGCGCTTGACGAGGAGTCGCTGGCAAACCGTCTTGGCCGCGACGAGTATGTGCGCGTGGTCCGCG
>SUUD01000006.1 GCA_015062715.1 Olsenella sp.
TGGGCGGCGCGGCCCTTCTGGCCGACGGCATCCTCACCCCGGCGGTCACCGTCACCACCGCCATCGAGGGCCTGCGCTCGATCGACCTGGGCTACCGCCTGGTCGGCCCCGGCCAGGGCCGCGTGGTCGCCATCACCATCGCCATCATCTGCGCCCTCTTCTTCATGCAGAAGGCCGGCACCAGCTCGATTGGCAAGCTCTTCGGCCCCGTGATGTGCCTGTGGTTCGCCTTCCTCGCCATCGCCGGCGTCGCCAACTTCATCTGGTACCCCGGCGTCCTGCGCGCCCTCAACCCCGTGCGCGGCCTCCTGTTCCTCGCCTCGCCCCTCAACCGGGCGGGCCTGCGCATCCTGGGCTTCGTGTTCCTCTCGACCACCGGCGCCGAGGCGCTCTACTCCGACATGGGGCACGTGGGCAAGTCGAACATCTACGCCACGTGGCCCATCGTGAAGGCCTGCCTCATCCTCAACTACCTGGGCCAGGGCGCCTGGTGCCTGGCAAACGCCAACAACCCCGAGCTCATGGGCATCGACGTGGTCAACCCCTTCTTCCAGATGCTCCCCGAGCCCATGCGCCCGTTCGCGGTCCTGCTCTCGACCGTCGCGGCGATCATCGCCTCCCAGGCCCTCATCACGGGCTCCTTCACGCTCGTGTCCGAGGCCACCCGCCTCAACCTCATGCCGCACATGCAGGTCATGTACCCCTCCGAGACCAAGGGACAGCTCTACATCCCGCTGGTGAACAACATCATGTGGGTCGGCACCATCTTCATCGTGCTGCTCTTCCAGAACTCCGAGCGCATGGAGGCCGCCTACGGCCTGGCCATCACCGTCACCATGCTCATGACCTCGACGCTGCTCATCAGCTACCTCGCGTTCATCCGCAGGAAGCGCCTCGGCGCCGTGGTCTTCGCCATCGTCTTCGGCGTCATCGAGGTCTCGTTCTTCCTCTCGTGCTGCACGATGTTCTTCGACGGCGGCTACGTCATGATCCTGCTGTCGGCGGTCCTCTTCTACGTCATGTACGTGTGGCGTCGCGGCACGGCCATCGAGCGCACCCAGACCGTGTACCTGCCCGCCGCCGACTACATCGACCAGCTCCGCCGGCTCTCCCAGGACGAGCGCTTCGACGTCATCGCCGACAACCTCGTCTTCCTCACCAACGACAGCTCGATTGACAAGCTCGACCGCGACATCCTCTACTCGATCCTCGACAAGCACTCCAAGCGCGCCCGCGCCTACTGGTTCGTGAACGTCCGCGTCACCGACGAGCCCTACACGCACTCCTACAGCGTCAACTCCTTTGGCACCGACTTCGTCTTCAAGGTCCAGCTCCACCTGGGCTTCAAGGTGAACCAGCGCATCAACACCTACCTGCGCCAGGTGGTGGCCGACCTCCAGAGGACGGGCGAGATGGCCCCGCAGGAGCACCCCTACTCCATCTACAAGGACCCCGGCGAGATCGGCGACTTCCGCTTCTGCATGCTGCGCAAGGTGCTCGTCCCCGAGACCAACATCTCGCACCGCGACTTCCGCACCATCAACGCCAAGTACGCCATCAGGCGCCTGTGCGGCTCGCCGGCGCGCTGGTACGGCCTCGAGAACTCCTCGGTGACCGTCGAGTACGTGCCGCTGTTCGCCAAGGTGAAGCCCGCCCTTCACCTCGAGCGCATCCCCTATGAGTCCCAGAAGCGCGCCGAGGCGGCACGGGCCAGGGGCCAGGAGTCCCAGGGCGCCGCGCGCAAGGCCGTCGCCGAGCGGCCCTTCTCGCCCGCGGCGCTCGAGCAGGCCTCCGAGACCGCGCTCGAGACGCTCCGCCCGCAGGCTGCCAACGCCGCCCAAGACGACGACACCGACATCTTCTCCGCCGACATGGACGCCGAGATGGCCCAGCTCGAGCAGGAGGCCGAGAAGACCCTCATCGGCGGCGAGACGGCCCAGTTCCGCGCTCTCGTGATCGACGAGGAGGGCGGGGACGAGCCCGCCGAGGAGCAGCACGACGAGCTGGACGCCGCCGTCGACCAGATCATGGACGAGCTCAGGGGCTAGGCCGGGCTATTCCAGCAACCCCATGAGGTACGTGCCGACACCACCCCCGTCGTTGGTGCCGCAGACGTCGTCGGCGGCGACCCTCGCCTCGTCGGTGCCGTTTGCCATGGCCACGCCAAGCCCCGCCGCGGCGAGCATCGAGGCGTCGTTGCCCGAGTCGCCGAAGGCGACGGTTCCCTCTCGGGCGACGCCCAGCCAGTCGCACGCCCAGGCAAGCGCGTTGCCCTTGGTGGCGCGCGCGTCGGATATCTCGAAGCCGCCCTTCCACGACGACACGATGACGAGCGTGGGGTCCTCCGCCACGGCGGCCAGGATGCGGTCGCGGTCGGCAGGGTCGTGCCAGAACGAGGTGACGCGCATGAGGGGCTCGCCGCCCTCGGCGCACGTGCGCTCGACGATCTGGGGGACGGTGAGGTCGAGCTGCGTCCTGCCGGCGAGCATGTACCTGAGCGTATGCGGCTCTATGCCAAAGCCAAGAATCTTGGCAAAGCGCCGCCGCTCCACATAGACCTCCTCGCCCACGAAGAGGTCGAAGGTGACGTCGAGGTCACGCAGGCGCTCGTAGAGGGCAAGGGTGCGCTCGCAGCCCAAGGGGACCGAGAAGAGGCGCCTGCCCAGCCGTGGCATGCCGTCGCGGACCACCTCGTAGGCGGCGGCGCCATTCGCCGCGATGGCAAGGCGGCACGAGGGGTGGCGCAGCACCTCCCCCGGCACCATGGAGGCGTTGCGCCCCGTGCAGGGCACGAACGTGCCCCCGGCCGCCAGTAGGCGGTCGAGGGCGAGGTCGTTGGCGGGAGGGACCGACTTGTCGGTCGCCAGCCAGGTGCCGTCCAGGTCGGCGAAGACCGCAGAGACACGCACGCGCTAGCCCCTCTCGGCGATGGGCACGTAGTCGGCAAGCGGGGCGACGGAGTTGTAGGCCGGCCGGATGAGCCTTTGGGCGCCGAAGAGCTCCTCCATGCGGTGCGCGGCCCAGCCGGCCATGCGCGCGATCGCGAAGATCGGCGTGTACATGTCCTGCGGGATGTCGAGCATGGAGTAGATGAAGCCCGTGTACATGTCGATGTTGGTGCTGATGGGCTTTTGGATGCCGCGCACCTCGCGCATGAGCTGCGGGCCCAGCCGCTCCACGCGTGCGATGAGGTCGAGCTTGTCGGCCTGGCCCTTCTGGCGGGCGAGGCGCTGGGCGTAGTAGCGCACGATCTCGGCGCGCGGGTCGGTGACGGTGTAGACCGCATGCCCCAGGCCATAGATGAGCCCCGTGCGGTCGTAGGCCTGCTTGCGCAGGATCTGCTCGAGGTAGGCGCCGACCTCGTCGTCGCTGCCCCAGTCCGAGACGTGCTCGGCGATGTCGTCGATCATCTCGCCGGCCTTGTAGTTTGCGCCGCCGTGCTTGGGCCCCTTGAGCGAGCCCAGGGCCGCGGCATAGGCAGAGTAGGGGTCGGTGCCGGAGGAGGAGAGCACGCGCGTGGCAAACGTCGAGTTGTTGCCGCCGCCATGCTCGGCATGGAGCATGAGCATGACGTCCAGCAGCATGGCCTCCTCGTGGCTGAAGCCCTCCTCGCCGCGGAGGATGTCGAGCACCGACTCCGCCATCGAGAAGCCCTCGTTGACGGGCGGGACCTCGACGCGGGTGTCCTTGCCCTCGCGGGCGGCGCGCGCCGCCTCGCTGGCGATGGCGGCGGCACGCGGCCAACGTGCGAGCAGCGAGAGGGCAACGTCGACCTCGTGTGTGGGCGAGGTGTCGTCGGGGTTGGGGTCGAAGGAGTACAGCAGCAGCGTGATGCGCTGGAGCACGTTCATGATCGACTGGGAGTACGTGGTGCGCGGGAAGATGTGCAGGAACCCCTCGGGGAGCTGGCGGCGCGAGTCGATGCGCGCGCGGAAGTCGTCGAGCTGCTCGGCGGTGGGGAGGGCTCCGGAGATGAGCAGGTACGCAACCTCCTCGAAGCCGAAGCGGTCCTCGGACTGGGCACCCTCGACGAGGTCGGCGATGTGGTACCCACGCAGCATGAGGTCGCCCTCGTCGGGGACGACGACGCCGTCGACCTTGTTGTAGCCGTGCACGTTCGAGACGCTGGTGAGGCCCACGAGCACGCCGGAGCCATCGGCGTTGCGCAGGCCGCGCTTGACGTCGTACTTCTCGTAGAGCTCGGCGGGGGCGATGTCGACCCTCTCGTAGCCGTGGTAGAGCTGGTCCGAGACGGGCGGAAGCCCCACGCTCTCGGACGGCATGGGGTAGGCGTCGACGATGCGCGTGAGGGCCGAGGAGTCTGCCTCGGCGAGGATGCGGCGCGCGGCCGCGTCTCGTGCGTCCTGGATGATTCCCAAGGGTCCCCCTTCCTAGAGGCGGTACATGAAGCGGAAGACCTCCTCGCGCTGCATCGTGATCTGGACCCCAAGCTCGCCGGAAAGCGCGTCGAGGGCGTCCTTCACCTCGGAGAAGCCCGAGGTGGATGCGGAGAGGTCGACGAGCATCGTCATGGTGAAGATGCCCTGCAGGATGGTCTGGGAGATGTCGAGGATGTTGACCTCGTGCCGTGCGAGCGCACCGGCGACCGCCGCGACGATGCCCGACCTGTCGCTTCCCAGGACGGTGATGATCGCGCGGCCTGATGAGGTGGCGGACTCTTCTGCCATCTTGCGCCTCCAATGTGTCTGGAATAACGTCGCTTGCCGCAGCGGGAGCGGCACGGCGAGCTGGTTCGGTGCGACAATTGTACCCAAGGCCCCGGCAGCACCCCAAACGGGGCGCCACAATCAACACGGCGGTAACATCGCCGACGGAAGCCGGCGAAGGCGAGGAGGATGCAATGAGGGACTTCCAGTGGGTCTCCCCCACCGAGTTCGTGTTCGGTCGGGCAGCGGAGGAGCGCGTCGGGGCATGGGCGGCGGCCCATGGCCACCAGCGTGCCCTCGTCGTCTATGGCAGGGGCAGCGTCGAGCGCTCGGGGGTGCTGGCCCGCGTGCTCGCGTCACTCGACGCGGCGGGCGTCGAGCACGTCGAGATGGGTGGCGTGCGCCCCAACCCCGAGGTCTCGAGCGTGCGACGCGGCATCGAGCTGGCACGCGAGCATGACGTCGACCTCATCGTCCCCATTGGGGGCGGCTCCACCATCGACTGCTCCAAGGGCATCGCGGGCGGCGTCTTCCTGGAGGGCGACGTCTGGGAGCTCTACCAGAAGCCCAACCCCCGCACAATCGAGCGCGCCCTTCCCCTGGCCGTCGTCCTCACCATCCCCGCCGCAGGCTCGGAGGGCTCCGACTCGAGCGTCGTCTCCAACGACGAGCTCGGCCTCAAGAGCGGCCTGCACAGCGACCTCGTGCGCCCCCGCGTAGCCTTCATGGACCCCGAGCTCACCATGACGCTCCCCGCATGGCAGACCTTCTCAGGCATAACCGACATGTGCGCGCACATCATGGAGCGCTTCTTCTCGGCGTCCGAGGACGTCCCCGTGACCGACGAAATCGCCCTCGCCCTGCTGCGCTCCATCCGCTCCTGCGCGCTGCGCCTGGTCGGCGACCCCATGGACTACGAGGCGCGCGCCAACATCATGTGGGCGAGCACCCTGGCGCACAACGGCCTTGCCGGGCGCGGGCGCGTGGAGGACTGGGCGTCGCACGCGCTCGAGCACGAGCTCTCGGCCCTGCACACCGACGTCACGCACGGTGCCGGCCTCGCGGTGGTGTTTCCCGCTTGGATGCGCTACGTGTGCGACGCGCGCCCCGAGCGCTTCGCGCGCTTTGGCCGCGAGGTCTTTGGCCTGGTCCCCACGGGAGACGCCCTCGTCGACGCGCGCCTCGCGATCGACGCGCTCCAGGACTTCTTCACCTCGCTCGGCATGCCACGCACCCTCGACGACCTCGGGTTCGCCAAGGACGAGGTCGAAAGCCTCCTGGTGACGCTGCGGCAGAACAAGGGCGAGGCCTTTGGCAGCTTCAAGCGGCTGACGATCGATGACGCCCGGAAGATCTACCTCTCGATGTTCGCGTAGGCACACGTCCGGGCACCTGGCCTGAGGTGGGACAGCCACCCCGGAGGATGTGTCCCGTTCTGGGCTCCGCGCTCGCTTCGCTCGCTCATGGGCTGCGCCCATGAGTCGCCCGAACTGGGACAAATCCTCCGGGGTGGCTGTCCCACCTCAGGCCAGGTGCCCGCGAAGTTGACGGCGCTCCCTGTCGACCTAGCCCTTGA
Organism: Olsenella sp.; assembly: GCA_015062715.1. Classification (GTDB taxonomy): domain Bacteria; phylum Actinomycetota; class Coriobacteriia; order Coriobacteriales; family Atopobiaceae; genus SIG37. The sequence goes on from SUUD01000006.1 coordinate 6,244, forward strand.
AGTCCTCGGCGGCGTCGCCGGCGCGGCTCTCGAAGAGCGCCACGACGTCGTCCTGCCCGACCTCGAGCGAGCACGCGAGCTCGGAGAGCGAGCGGGCCTGCGCCTCCTTGAGGATGCGCTCGTAGACCACGGGTGGCTTCTTGTTGCGCTTGCGGACCTCGGCAATGCGCTGGCGGAAGGTCTTGACCACGCGCACGGAGTCACGGCAGGTTCCGTGCTTGATGAGGTTCTTGAAGTACTCCTCCTCGAGGGCGACGCTCCTGTCGGTGAAGTCGTCCGCCGGCATGGCGGCGTACTCGTCGATCAGGGCCGACGCCTCGTCTGCCGGCAGGACCCTGCGTAGCCTGCCCTCGCCCGACACGGGGAAGCTGATGAGCATGGGATGGCGCTGGCCGACCGGCATGAGCTTGTAGGTGGGGTCGGGACCATCTACGATCTCGGCGACCTCACAGACCCCCTGACCCGGATGAACGATGTACTCCCCAACCTCGAACAACGGACCCACCTCCCAGATGCGTGAGATTTCATTTTATCACCCGATGGGTATTTCTCCGTAATTCATGAGTACGAAAAACCATATAACCTCGTAATTAGCATTCACTATCCATCTACATGCATACTCTGTTCCCAATGCCACACTGGGGTATGCTTGGGGGTGAATAAGGGGGTCGCATGGACAGGGACAAGCTGAGGAGACTGCTCGAGGATGTCGCCGCTGGCGGCGTCTCGCCCGCCGACGCGCTCGCGCAGGTCTCGCTCTCACCCATCCGCGACCTCGGGTTCGCACAGGTCGACACCGCCCGCGGGGTGCGTCAGGGCGTGGGCGAGGTCGTGTATGGGGCGGGCAAGGACGCCGGGCAGATCTGCGGCATCGTGCTCGCCCTCGAGGAGTCGGGCCAGCGGCACGTGCTCGTCACCCGCGTCGACCAGCAGAAGCACAACCAGCTCGCGGCCCTTCTCCGCGAGCGCGGCCACGAGCTGCCGGACTACCGGCCCGCCTCCGGGCTCGCGCTGTTTGGCGGCATGCCCGAGCCCACGGGGACCGGGACCATCGTCGTCGTCGCCGCCGGCACAAGCGACCTGCCCGTCGCCGAGGAGGCCGCCGTCACGGCAGAGTTCCTCGGCAATGACGTCCGCCTCGTGATGGACGTGGGCGTCGCAGGCATCCACCGCCTGCTCGCCCATGCCGACGAGGTCGCGAGCGCGAGCGTCGTCATCGCCGTCGCCGGCATGGAGGGGGCCCTGGCGAGCGTGGTGGGAGGGCTCACCGCAGCACCCGTCATCGCCGTGCCCACCAGCGTCGGCTATGGCGCAAGCTACGGTGGCCTGGCGGCGCTGCTCGCCATGATGAACTCCTGCGCCTCGGGCGTCTCGGTCGTCAACATAGACAACGGCTTTGGCGCGGGCTACCAGGCCCACCTCATCAATCACGTGGGGTCCCCCACCCCCAGACACGACAACGGGAAGGACTAGGCTCATGGCCTCCACACTGCTGCTCGACTGCTCCTCCGGCATCGCGGGCGACATGCTCGTCGCTTCGCTTCTCGACCTCGGCGCGAGCGAGCTTGGCCTCAGGGCGGCCCTCGACAGCCTCAGGCGTGCCGGCCTGGGAGACTTCGACGTGGTCATCAGCCGGGTCAACAAGAACGGGATCGACGCCTGCGACTTCGACGTGGTCCTCGACGAGGAGCACCAGACCCATGACCATGACATGGCATGGCTGCATCCCGAGGACCCCACGCAGGCACTCGGCCACGAGCACGAGCATGGTCATGAGCACGGGCACGACCATGGGCACGGACACGGACATGACCACGAGCACGGCCACGACCATGGCCACGATCACGAGCACGGCCACCATCACGATCACCACGAGCACCGCACGCTCGCAGACGTGCTTGCCATCCTCGAGCCGTCCGACCTCTCGCGCCGTGCGCGCGACATCGCCGAAAACACGTTCCGTATCCTCGCCGCGGCCGAGGCGACGGCGCATGGCACCACGCCCGATGCGGTCCACTTCCATGAGGTCGGCGCCATCGACTCGGTCGTGGACATCGCCGCCGCGGCCTTCTGCCTCGACAACCTCGACGTCGAGCGCGTCATCGTCGAGGACCTCGCCGAGGGCAAGGGCACCATACGCTGCGCCCACGGCATGATGCCCATCCCCGTTCCCGCCGTCATGGCGGTGTGCGAGGCCCACGGGATCACCCTGCGCAGCACGGGCGTGCACGGCGAGCTCGTCACGCCCACGGGCGCCGCGCTCGTCGCGGCGATCAGGACCGATAACACCGCACCCGAGCGCTACACGGTCAAGGCCTGCGGCATCGGCGCGGGGAAGCGCGACTACGCCTGCCCCGGCATCGTCCGCGCGCTGCTGCTCGACGAGAGCGTGAGCACGCAGGGCGTCCTGTCTGGCCCCCGCCCCCTCTCGACGCCCGCGGCGCCACGCCCCGATGCCGGCGAGACGATCTGGAAGGTCGAGTGCGACATCGATGACGTGACGGGAGAGGCGCTGGGGCATGTCATCGACCGCCTCATGTCCGTCGGCGCCCGCGAGGCGCACTGCCTGCCGCTCGTCACGAAGAAGGGCCGGCCCGCCTGGCAGCTCCAGGCGATCTGCACGGCCGACATGCTCGCCGAGGTCGAGTCGGTCATCTTCGAGGACACGACGACCATCGGCATCCGCCGCCAGGCGATGGAGCGCACGGTGCTCGACCGCCGGCAGGTGACCGTGCACACGTCGCTGGGAGACGCCCGTGCCAAGGAGGTCATCCTGCCCAATGGCTGCCACCGCACCTACCCCGAGCACGATGACGTGGCACGGCTCGCGGAGCGCGCGGGCGTGGGTTACCAGGACGCCCTCCAGGCCGTCACCGCCGCCTGCGCCGAGCGCGGGCATGGCCCCTCGCGCCGCCGGAAGTAAGGCGGCCGGAAACGGCCCCCGCTAGTCCACCAGCGTGATCGACGTGATGCGTGGCTGGTTCTCGGGGGCGACCGTGCCGTTCTCGTCCTCGACCGGGGTGTTCTCGGCGATGGCGTCAACGACCTCCATGCCGCTCGTCACGCGCCCGAAGGCGGCGTAGTTGCCGTCGAGGGACTCCGCGTCCTGGTGCATGATGAAGAACTGCGAGCTGGCTGAGTCGGGATCCTGGCTACGCGCCATCGAGATGACCCCGCGCTTGTGCTGGATGGGGTTCATGATGCCGTTGGCCGAGAACTCGCCGGTGATGGTGGTGCTGGAGCCGCCGGTGCCGTTGCCCAGGGGGTCGCCGCCCTGGATCATGAAGCCGGCGATGATGCGGTGGAAGGTGAGCCCGTCGTAGAAGCCGTCCTCGACCAGGTGGCAGAAGTTGCTCACCGTGATGGGCGCGGCGTTGGCGTTGACCTCGACCTCGATCTGGCCATAGCCCTCGACGTCGATGACGACGTGGTGGATGCCCGTGGCGTACGGGTCCTCATCGCCCGTCGTGGCCACCTGATCGGTCGCTGCCTGATCGGCTGCCTGCTCGTCCCCCGCAGAGGAGGTGGCCTCGGTGCCACCGCCGCAGCCCGGAAGCAGGATGATGGCGAGGATGGCGGCAAAGAGGCCAATCCACCAGAACGTGCGCTTTGAAGACATGAATCCTCCCTTGGTCTTGGTGAGTCGCAGACCACTCTAGCAAAAGACGGCGAAGCGCCACTCCCCGGGAAGGCGTTCCAGACGAAACACGTTCCCGGGGAGTGGCGCTTCACGCACGGGAGGGCTACTCGCCGATGACCTCCACGAAGACCTTGCGCTTCTGGGGCCCGTCGAACTCCACGAGGTAGATGTCCTGGGCACCGCCGCAGACGATCTTCCCGTCGATGAGGGGGAACATGCAGCTGTTGCCCACGAGGGTCGACTTGAGGTGTCCCTGCGAGTTGTTGCCCGTGGCGCCATAGCTGGGCAGGAAGTGCGCATGGGCGTACGGGGCGTTGAGCGGGACCATCTCCTCGAGCATGGTGGCTATGTCCTTCTCGACGCAGGGAAGGCCCTCGTTCACGATGATGCCGCAGGTGGTATGGGCCGTGATGACGGCAACGAGGCCGTTCGTCACGCCCGAGGCCTCAGCCGCCGCATGGACGTCGTCGGTGATCTTGATGAACTGGCAGACGCGGTCAGAGAGATAGTACAGCGTGTCAAGCTTCACCATGGTCTACTCCCCCTCCCCAATGAACCTGAGGGCGTTGCCGCCCAGAACCGCCTCGAGGGCGTCTGCCGGAAGCCCCAGCGCCTCGATGCCGCGCTTGATCTTGAAGGCGCGGAACCGCGGGGTGTTGGACGCAAACATGACCTGGTTCATGAAGCTGCGCTGGAACCACAGCGGTCCCATGTCGACCTTGAACAGGCGCTCCATGGACTCCTCGGGAGAGTCGAGGTAGAGCACCGAGGTGTCCGTGTAGGCGTTGGGGTACTTGATCATGAGGGCGACCATCTCGCGGACCCAGGGCCAGGCAAAGTGTGCGAGGCAGAACTTGATGTTGGGGTGCCTCATGATGGCGGGCTCGATGGAGAGCGGGTGGTTGGGCTCCATGGGGGCGTTGGGCTCCCAGGAGAGGCCCGCGTCGAAGTAGATGGGCTTGCCCAGCTGCTCGCAGAGGTCGTAGAGGGGGTCCATGCAGGCGTCGGTGGCATGGAAGCCCTGCTTGGCGGGGTGGAAGTGGGCGCCCTTGGCGCCAAGCTCGGTGAAGGCGCGCTCGAGGACCTCGACGGCGTCGTCGCGATGCGGGTCGACGCTCGCAAAGTTGACGAAGCGGTCCGGGTGGTCGGCCACGATCTTGGCGACCTGCTCGTTGGTGGCAAACCAGCCGCCGCAGGTGGTGGTGACGTCGAGCGGCATGAGGAACTTCTTGTCGACGTTGCCGTAGTTCATCTCGACGAAGATCTCGTCGTAGTCCATGGGACCCATGAGGCCCATCCCGAAGTTCCTCTCGTAGAACGAGAACTCGTCCTCGTCATAGATCGCCTTGTAGCAGAGGGGATGGACGTAGGAGTCGATGACCATGGGGCACCTCCTTTTTCTCGTTTTGCGCGGCATGTGGCCGCGTCCTTGTTAGTAGGGCTCGAACTTGGTGATGACCTTGCTGGAGAGCTCGGCGCCACGGCGCTGGCAGCTGGGGATGTCGTCACCGTTGAGGATGCCGTACGTGAAGCCTGCGATGTAGGAGTCGCCCGCGCCCACGGTGTTGACGACCTCGCAGGGCACGATGCCGCACTCGTAGTAGTTCTCGCCGTCATAGGAGACCGAGCCGTCCTCGCCGCGCGTGGCGGTCACGATCTTGGGACCGAACGACTGGACGTGGGCGATCCACTCCTTGGTGGGCTCGATGGGCCCGTCATAGCTCATGAAGACGTAGTCCACGTAGGGGAAGTAGTCCTCGCAGTGGTACTCGGGGTCGCGCGAGAAGACCGAGAAGTCCATGACGACCTCGACGCCGGCCTCGTGCCAGGCCTTGAGGTGCCCGAGGACGTTGCCGAAGAGGTCGGTGTGGAGCATGTCATGGCCCTTGACGAACTCGAACTCCTCGGGCGTGAGGGCGTAGTCGGCCATGACGCCCTCGATCTCCTCGAGGTGGACGCGGTCGGTGCCGTTCTTGAGGCCCATGAGCATGACGCAGGTGTCGCCCTCCTCGGTACGAAGATGCGAGACGTCGATGCCCTCGGCGGACAGGGCCTCGCGCATCTTTGCGCCATACTCGTCGGTGCCCACGACCGAGACGGCCGAGACGTCCACGCCCATGCGGGCCAGGTGGACGCCCCAGTCGATGCCGTTGCCCGTGGGATAGAACTTGCCCAGGTCCTTGTAGACGTCGGCGCAGCAGAAGCCCACCGCGCAGACGCGCTTGTCAGTTGCCATGCCTCTCCCCTTCACTCGATGGCGGCGCGGTGACACGGCTCGCTCCGCGCTCGGCTTCGCCTCGCTCGCTCGCTGCGCTCGCGAGTCGCTCGCCCATGTCACCGCGCCGCATTGGCCATCAGAACGATCCTCGCCCTCACACACATACTTGAATGTAAGTCCGAGCCCGCTGCCCGCCGGCTCCTGGGCCCACGGGCATACTTGGGTGTAAGTCCGAGCCTGCTGCCCGCCGGCTCCTGGGGCCATGGACAGCGGATCCAGAATGGCCCCTGACCCTTTGTTTTCGCGACCTTCGCGAAGCGCGGGAGCGAAGGCAAAGGATCAGGGGCCCTGGGATTAGTACTGGTACCCGTGGCCCCAGGAGCCGTCCACGGCGCAGCAGACCTCGGACGCGAAGTGGGAGGCGAACTCGAGGCCGGCGGTGTAGGCGTCCTCGTCGGTCATGCCCTTCTTCTTGCAGTCGATCGACTTGACCAGGAAGGAGGTGAGGAACGAGTCGCCGGCACCCATGGCGTCCTTCATGTCGGTCACGGGGACGGACTCCTGACGGTAGAAGCGCGTGCCGTCGTAGGCATAGCAGCCCTCGATGCCGCGGGTGGCGCTGACCCACTTGGGGCCAAGCTCGTGGACCTTGACCAGGCGCTCGTTCATCTCCTCGTGCGTGAGGCCCGAGGCCGAGAAGAACGCGTAGGTCACGTTGGGGGCGACCTCCTCGTAGTACTCCCAGGGGGAGTCGTCCGAGAAGTCGAAGGACAGGTCGATGCCCGCCGCGTGGATCTTGGGGAGCTGGCGCTCCATGTAGCAGTAGTTGCCGGAGTGGACGACGTCGAACTGCTTGAGGTACTCGAGGTCGAAGCGGTCGAGCACGAAGCTGGTCTCGCCACGGATGCCGCCGGCGTTGTAGTCGCCCCAGAGGCGGTCGCCATCCTCGGCGATCGAGACGCAGGAGAAGCCGTTGGCGCCCAGCAGCTGCTTGCACTTGAGGGTCTCGACGCCCTCCTCGTGCAGGGCCTCGATCACGCGCTCGGCGCGATCGTCGCTGCCGAAGTAGCCCATGTAGGCGGCGCGGCGCACGCCGGCCTTCTTGGAATAGACGGCGAAGTTGACGCAGTTGCCGCCGGGGAACTCGGTGCGGATGTGCTCGTACACATCTACGACGTTGTCACCAAAGCCGCAGACGGAGACGTCAAGGTCGGTGAATTCCATTGCTGCTCCCTTCGCATGAGCCAAAGGGGACGTTTCCCTTTGGCTCGTTCCTAAAACGGAATGGACGTCTGTCCCCCTTGGCTCAGAGCCAAAGGGAAACGTCCCCCCTGGCTCCCCCTAGTACTGGACCTTGCCCATGTAGCGACGGTAGTCGGGGTCGTGGTCGAAGACCTTGCCGCGGGCCGCGCGCAGGGTGACGTTCATCTCGTAGAACAGGATGGGGTCGAGGTACGGGCGGACGGACTCGTCGATGACGTCCATGCCGTACTCGAGGGCGTCGAGCACCATGAGGGTGTCGGTGTGGGTCTCGAGGAAGGCGAGGGCGCGCTCGTCCATCATGCGGTTGACGCCGGAGCCCATCTGCAGGAAGTAGAAGACGCCGTCCTCGGTGCACTCGAACGGGCCGTGGAAGTACTCGCCGGAGTGGATGTAGCAGCAGTTCTGCCACTGCATCTCCTGCAGGGAGCAGATCGCGAAGCCGTAGGTCTGGCTAAAGGCGGGGCCGGAGCCCAGGATGTAGAGGAACTCGTGCTCCTTGCACAGGGCGGCGAAGCGCTCGCCCAGCTCGGCGTCGCACTTGGCCTTGGCGGCGACCAGGATGGGGTCCATCTTGGCGATGCCCTCGACCAGGGCGTCGTAGATGTCGAGGCCCTCCTGGGCGCGGATGAGCTCGGCGGCGAGCATCAGGCTGAAGGCAGCGGGCTTCTCGGACTGCGGCGTGGCGTCCTCCCAGACGTACACCCAGCAGGGCCACTCGCCGGAGTCGATGCGCGATCCGGCGTTGTTGGTCATGGCGATGACGGCGGCGCCGCGGGACTTGGCGAGCGTGGCGGCGTCATAGTTCTCGGGGGTGTTGCCCGAGTGGCTGCAGGTGATGACGAGGCTGTCCTCACCCAGCTTGGCGGGCGGCATGAGGCAGAACTCGCGGCCGGTGTAGAAGGCCGAGACGATGCCGGCGCTCTGGGCGTTGACCAGGTAGCTGGCGGGGATCATGTCGATCATCGAGCCGCCGCAGGCAACCCAGTAGACCTGCTTGATGGTGCCCTTCTCGGCGAGGACGGCGTCAATGAGTTCCTTGGGGGTCATGCTTTTCTCCTTTTCTTCTCTGGCGCCTGTGCGCCACCTGTACCCTTGCGGGGTCGGAGCACCCGACAATCTGACAAATGCTCCGGCCCCTTGTCAGCTATCTAGATCTCCTCGTCGAAGTAGCGCTCGAGGTTGTGGAAGTTGCGGAAGTCGGCGTCCGCGGGATCGTCCATGTAGCGGCCGTCCGTAATCTCCTGGCCAAGGAATCCCTGGTAGTTGTACTTGTTGAGGATCTCGACCCAGTCGTAGAGGCTGCGGTTGCCGTCGCCCCAGACGAGGTGTCCGTAGGGGTTGCAGTCGATGAAGTGCATGTTGCGGATCTCGTCGCCAAAGACCTCGAACCACTGGTCCAGCGTCTCGCCCGACACGCTCATGGCCACGGTGTCGACCATGATCTTGAAGTTGGGGTGGCTCACCTCGTCGTACATGCGCTTGGTGTCCTCGAGGGTCACCACGAGCTGGCTCTCCTGCGGGCGCAGCGACTCGATGGTGAGGATGATGCCCTCCTGCTGGGCGACGTCCGCCAGGCGGGACAGCATGTCGCTTGAGCGCTTCCAGGCCTCCTCGCGGTCCTCGTTCCAGTAGCCCCAGCCGGAGTTGATGGAGAGGTACTGCGCCCCCAGCTCGGCGCCCAGGCGGATGCCGTTCTTGAAGTAGTCAAAGATGGGCTCGACCAGGTAGGGCTCCTGCGGGTTCACCTGGTAGGGCGAGACCACGTTCTCGGGGCAGACCACGTTGGTCTTGAGGCCGTAGCCGTCGATCTTCCTCTTGAGGGCTTTGGCGTCCTCGTAGCCATAGCGGTCCATGTAGACGTGGGGCATGTTGACCCACAGCTCGATGCCGGTGAAGCCCAGCTCGGCCTGGGTGCGCAGGAACGAGTCGAGCGACCACTGGCCCCAGTGGATGTTCATGCCGTCGACCTGGTCGCGGCGGATGGTGGGATAGCTCATCGCTTACGCCTCCTCGTCGACGAAGTACTTGGACAGTGCGGCGAAGTTGGCCTTGTCGGCCGCCTTGGGGTCGTCGTAGTAGCGGTCGTCGGTCAGCTCCTGGCCGAGAAGCCCCTCGTAGCCATAGTCGTTGAGCACGTCGATGTAGCGCTCGAGGGGGAACAGGCCCTCGCCCCAGGCAAGGTGGGCGTAGGGGCGCCCATCCACGAAGTGGCAGTGGACGATCTTGTCGCCCAGGCGCTCGAACCACTGGCGCGGGGTCTCGCCCTGCACGCCCATGGCAACCGTGTCCAGCGCGGCGCGCACGTGGACGTTGTCGACGGCCTCGACCAGGCCGGCGATCTCGTCGAGGGTGATGCAGGTGCGGGCCTCCTGCGGACGCACGGCCTCGAGGGCAACCGTGACGCCGGCCTCCTGGGCGTAGCCGGCGATCTCGGCGAAGTGGCGGATCGCGCGGTCGTAGATGACGTCGTGGGCCTCGTCCATGGTGTCGCCGCAGGCGTTGGTGAGCATCATGTTGGCGCCGAGCCTGGTGCACACGTCCATGCCGCGCTTGAAGTACTCCATCGACTTCTTGTGGGCCGCCTCGTCGGCGTAGTTGTTTTTCCACTGGAAGCACGAGCACTCGGGGGTGAACAGGCCGATGCGTAGGCCGCGGTCCTCGATCTTCTTGCGGACCTCGTCGACGTCCTGGTTCCAGTCGAAGTCCATGTTGAAGTGCGGCGCCTGGCCGATGAGCTCAATCACCTCGTACCCGGCCTCGGCATGCCCGTCGAGCAGGTAGTCGAGCGGATACATGAGGTAGTGGATGCCCAGCGCGCAGACCTGGGACCTCTTGATGTGAGCCATCTCTTCTCCTTTCCTTGGCCTAGAGGCTCTCGTGGACGATGCGGCCATCTGACATGGTGAGCGCCACGCCGGTGCCGCGGGCCTGCGTGGGGTCGATGTCGAGGACGTTGCGGTCGAGGACGACCAGGTCGGCCAGCTTGCCCTCCTCGAGGGTGCCCAGGCGGTCCTCCGCGTAGCAGTTGTAGGCGCCATTGGCCGTCCAGGCGGTGAGCATCTCGGGGATGGTGAGCATGTTCTCGCGGTTGATGGCCACGCCGTCGTCGAAGCAGCCGCCGCAGCCGCAGAAGATCGACTCGCCGATGTGGGGGACGAGCAGCGGCAGGTCGGTGCCGCACGAGACGGTGATGCCGCTGTCCCACATCTTGCGGCGGTTCCAGAAGCGCGCGAAGCGCTCGGGGCCGATCTGGCGCAGCGCCATGCTCCGGATGTCCTCGGCCGCGTCGAGGGACTGGATCTGCGGGTAGACCTCGACGATGCCGCCCAGGGCGCCGAAGCGCTCGAGGTCGGCGGGATTGGTGCACTCGAGGTCGGTGATGGCATGGCGGTTGAGCAGGCGACCGGAGGCGTCCTTGGCGCAGAGGCGGTCGTAGGCGTCGACCGTGTGGCGCACCGCACCGTCGCCCTGGCAGTGCAGCGAGTAGCGGAAGCCCGCCGCGTCGATGGCGGCCAGCTCGGACTCGATGAGCTCCCACTCGACGGGCACGCCCACGCGCATGGTGGGGTCGCTCGTGTAGGGGTCGATGTACTCGGCAAGGCCGCCGGCCACGCCGCGGTCGGTCATGCGGTTGTAGCCCGAGAAGCTCACGAACGGGCCGGTGAAGCGGTCGCGCATCCGGATGCCGTGCTCGACGTTGGCGCCAAAGCCCACGGGCTGGCTCATCATGCTCACGCGCAGGGTCATCTCGCCCGCCTGCTCCATGCGCTCCATGACGTCGGCGAAGCCGTAGTAGTCGTCGAAGGTCATCTCCTTGATGGAGGTGACGCCGCGCACGTTGAGCATGCGCATGTAGTCGTGGTAGCGGGCCTGGACCTCAGGGCTCGCGAGATACTCGGGCATCATGCGCCAGATCATCTCGGACCAGCAGGCCTCGGGGGTGAACTGGTAGCGATCGCGCGCGGCCGCGTTCATCCAGCAGGTGCCGCGATCGGTCGTGAAGGCAACGACAGGACGCGTGGGGAACGCCGCCGTGAGACGGTCCTCGGCGTCCTCGCCAAAGCCCGCGGGGTCCCAGGCGTGGCCAAAGAGGCCCGCCTCGCCGGGGTGCGCCGCGTCATAGGCGCGCAGGGCGGCGATGCCCTCGTCGGCGTCACGGGCGCCGGAGAGGTCGCAGCCCAGCCCCTCGAGGACCCAGCCCGAGAAGAACGTGTGGACGTCGGTCATGCCCGGCATGACGGTGCGCTCGCCCGCGTCGATGACGCGCGCGGCACCTGCCGTGTAGCGGCTGGCATCGCCGGCCGCGCCTACGGCCTTGATGATGCCGCCCTCGACCGCGACGAAGCCGTCGAACGCGGCCGCGCCCGTGGCAGGGAAGACGTTCCTGGAGAGAATGACGACGCTGTCTGACATTTGTGTGTCCTTCCCCATTCGCAGCTGACAGGTGGTTGTGCTCGGCGGCGTCCGCAGTCCCGCACCGGACGCCCAATTCATTCTCACTCGTTATATAACGTTATATAACGACTTGACGGCAAACGGTCCATAAATGCCGCGAACGGCGCCGTTTCACCGGACGCCCACAAACTCCCTGATGACGGTCTCGATGGCGGTGTCCCAAAAGAGGAAGTCGTGGCTTCCCGGTGCCTCGAAGTAGGTATGGTCCCAGCCCAACTCGTCGAGGGCGGCGGCAAAGGACCGGTTCTGCGGGGCGAGCCCATCCTGGGCACCGCAGCACTGGACGATCCGCGGCCCCTGCGAGGCGTCGGCGCTCCCGGCAAGCCGGAGCAGGTCGTCCGCCACGGGCCCGTCGTGGCCAAAGTAGGCACGCGCCTCGGGGATGGTCGCCGCCGGCCAGCTCATGAGGCCGTCCCCTTCCACCAGGATGGAGAGGTCGCACACGGCGGAGAGCATGCCCACGCCCGCAAACTGGTCGGGATGGGTCAGGGCGACCTTGGCGGCGCCGTAGCCTCCCATGCTCTCCCCCGCCACGAAGGTGTGGGCGCGATCGGTCGGCACCCGGAAGAAGCTTTGGACCAGCCGCGGCAGCTCCTCGGCGACATAGGTGAGGTAGGCGGGGCCAAAGGCCGTGTCGGCGTAGAAGCTGCGCTGGACCTCGGGCATCACGACCCAGAGGTCGTAGAGCTTGGCGTAGGTCTCGATCTTCGAGAAGCGGACCCACTCGTCGCAGTTGGCGCCCAGCCCATGCAACAGGTAGAGTACGCGAGGCTCGCCCTCGACCACGGGCCAGAAGTCCTCGGACTCGTCGGGCACGATGACGTTAACGTGCGTGGTCTGGCGCAGGCTCTGGGACCAGAGGTCTCCCGAGAAGAGTCCCATGCGTACCTCCCCAAAAAGGCGGACGGCCCCCACGAGCGCGAGGGCCGTCCCATTGCCGAGTCGATGCGGTTCCCGTCGTTAGGCGGGGAGCATGCCGGAGATCGCGGTGATGACGATGCCCACGACGATGAGCAGGATCATGAACTTCCAGCAGGTCTTCCACCACTGCTCCAGGCTGATCCTGGAGACGCCGAGGCCAGCGACCGTCATGCCGGCCGTGGGGCTGATGGTGTTGATGGTCTGGTTGGCGATGGCCAGCGCGGTGACGGCCGCCTCGGGGTTGACACCCACGAGCTGGGTCAGGGGCCCAAGAATGGGCATGGTGAGGGCGGCCAGGCCAGAGGAGCTGGGGACCAGGAAGCTGAGCAGGCCGAGGACGATGTACAGGAAGGTGGTGTACACGGGGGTCGGCACGCCGGAGAGCAGGTTGACCAGCGACTCGAGGATGGTGTCGATGATCATGCCGTTCTCGGCGATGACGAGGATGGAGCGGGCCAGACCGATGACGACCGCGGCGTACGCGAAGTCGGCCATGCCCTTGACGAACTCGTCAGCCATCTCCTTCTCGGAGAGGCCACCCACGATGCCGCCGAGGATGCCCATGCCGGTGAAGACGGCCGAGATCTCGTCCATGTACCAGCCCTGGGTGACGAGGCCCCACACGATGAGGCACATGCCGGCGGCAAAGACCGCCAGGACGCCCTTCTGGCGACCGGTGAACTCGACGTCCATGACGTCATCGGTGACGGAGAACTCGACGCGCTTCTCGAAGTCGTCCTGGTAGGTGATGGAGGAGGTGGGGTCGTCCTTGACCTTCTTGGCATAGCGCATGACCCACACGATGCCCATGGCCATCATGATGACCCAGGTGATGCCGCGCAGCCACAGCTGCGGGTTGCCCTCGATGCCCACGATGCCCTGGGCGATGAGGACGTTAAACGGGTTGATGGTGGAGGCGATGTAGCCAAGCTGCGGGCCCATGAAGCAGACAAGGAACGCCGTCATGGAGTCGTAGCCCATGGCCATGAAGAGCGGGATGAGGATGGCGTAGAAGGGCAGGACCTCCTCGGACATGCCAAAGGTGGTGCCGCCGATGCCAAAGAGGATCATGGCGACGGGAATGATCAAGACGTCCTTGTCCTTGAGGATCTTGATCAGGGCCGCCATGCCCGCATTGATCGCGTTCGTCTTGGTGATGATGGCGAAGGCGCCACCGATGAGCAGAACGAAGGCCACGACGTCAGAGGCCTGCTGGATGCCCCGGGTGGGGGCCATGAGCAGCTCGAAGATGCCCTGACGCAGGTCACCGTCCTCGGTGACCTTCTCGACCGGTGCGTAGGTGCCGGCCACGGCGACGCTGCGGGTGCCGGCCGCAGTCTCCATCTCCACGCGCTCGTAGGCGCCGGAGGGAACGATCCAGGTGAGGATCGCGAAGAGCACCATCAGCAGGAAGCAGATGGTGTACACGTGCGGGAGTTCGAATCCCTTCTTCTTGGGTGCCACAGCAGTCTCTTCTGCCATGCCTTCTCCTTTCCTTGTGGGTCCTGTCATACCATCCGTATTAGAACGTTATAGACGTTATAACACGTTATATCACGAAAGAAAAGAAGGAAATTCGGAACTATAATGGTTGGGGAAGGCCTCAAATGGACGCGAAGCGCATGAATGGGCCCCTATCTGCAGGAAGAGTGCGTATTGTCAGCCAAAGAACCATCTCGGCAAACGGCAGAAATAGGTGGCCGGACATCAGGAGACCGCCAAGAGGCGGCCTCCTCGGCATATCTCCTGTGTAAGGGGCAGCTAGATCGTGAACACGTAGCGCGACCCGACGATGTACTGGTGGCCCACCAGCATGGGGTTGCCCTCGCTGTCGCGCAGGTGCGTGTTCTCAAAGAAGAGCGGCTCGCCAACGCGAACGCCCAGAGGCTCCGCCGTGCTCGAGGTGGCGAGCACGATCTCGATGGTCGTGGGGTCGGAGCCCTCGGGACGGGAGCCCAGCCGCTGCTCGATGACATCAAAGACGGACTTGTCCTCGAGGTCCTCCTCCAGCAGGAAGGCAAAGCGGTCGTAGGGATAGTAGTTGGTCTCGAGCATGATGGGGACCCCGTCCGCGGTGCGGACGCGGCGGATGTGGACGAGGTTGTCCTCGGGCGACATGCCAAAGAACTCCTGGAACTCGTGGTTTGCGGGGACGAGTTCGCGCTCGATCACGTGGGCACCGGGCACGAATCCGTTCGCGCGGCAGGAGTCCGAGAAGCTCTGGACGTCGCTCTCCTGGGTGATCTTGCGCTGGAGGCGCCGCTGGTTCACGTACGTGCCCTTTCCCTGGCGCTTGGTGAGCAGCCCCTCCCCCACCAGCTCCTCGACGGCGCGGCGGACGGTGATGCGGCTCACCGAGTACATCTCGGAGAGCTCGACCTCGGAGGGGATCTTGTCGCCGGTGGGATAGGCGCCGGACTCGATCCCGCGCTTGATCTCTTCCATGACCTGCTGATAAAGCGGGGTGAGGGACTCCTCGTCAAGTCTCGTCTCGCCTGCCATGACCCACGCTCCCGATCCGTTTGTCCTGTGCCGTAGCACTGCATGTATTGACCCGTGCAAGTGTACTTGCACCGCTCGCCTTATAGTACGTGCATTTTTGTCATTCTCGACAACACACACGCATTTCTGGTCCAGAATATATAACGTACTATAACGTCTTTGCTAAGGAGAATGCCATGTCGTTTCTCAGGGAACTCTTTGGAACCGAGAAGCCCATCTTGGGCCTGCTCCACCTCCGGCCACTCCCCGGCGACCCCTTCTACCCCAACGACGGCACCATCGACGACGTCATAGCAGCGGCCGAGGCAGACCTTGCGGCCCTGCAGGCTGGTGGCGTCGACGGCGTGCTCGTCACCAACGAGTTCAGCGTCCCCTACCAAAAGCACGTCTCTCCCGTCACCATCGGCGCGATGGGCTGCGTGATCGGCGCCATCAGGAGCCAGTTCGAGGTCCCCTTTGGCGCCGAGGCCATCTATGACGGCGATGCCACCATGGACCTGTGCGCAGCCACCGGCGCCGCCTTCACGCGCTGCGTCTTCACCGGTGCCTGGTCGGGCGACTCGGGCATCATCGACCGCGACATCGCCCAGACTCTGCGTCACAAGCACGACCTGCGCCTGGACGACCTACGCCTGTTCTACTTCATCACCAGCGAGGGCGAGCGCAACATCGGCGGTCGCGACGCGGTCGAGATGGCGGGCTCGCTGCAGTTCAACGTCCGCCCCGACGCCTTTGTCGTGGGCGGCTCCGGCCCCGGGCGTCCCGCCACCACCCAGCTCTTCCACGACGTCGTCGCCGTCTCGGGCGACGTGCCCGTCGTCTGCGGAACGGGATGCCGCGAGGCCAACGCCGCCGAGGTCCTCTCGGTGTGCTCCGGCGCCTTCGTGGGATCGACCTTCAAGCGCGACGGCGTCTTCGAGAACCCCATCGACCAGGAGCGCGTGGCCTCGTTCATGCGCACGGTTCGCAGCATCCGCGGAGAGGAGTAGGACATGGCACGCTACTTCATGGGCATTGACATCGGTACCGGCGAGACCCGCGGGGCCCTTGTCGACGAGGGCTGCAACGTCGTCGCCTCCGAGGCCGTGCGCCACAACGTGTCGAACCCCCGGCCTGGCTGGTTTGAGATGGACCCCGAGACCGAGTGGTGGCCCGAATTTTGCCAGGTGAGCCGCTCGCTCATCGAAAAGGCCGGCATTGAGCCCGAGCAGATCGGCTGCGTGGGCCTCTCGTGCATGGGCTGCGACTGCATTCCCGTGGACGCCCAGGGCACCGCCCTCTCCAAGGCGATCCTCTACGGCATCGACTCCCGTGCCACCGGCGAGATGGCCGAGCTGGCCGCCATGCTGGGCGAGGATGCCGAGCGCATCATGGGCCACGAGATCTGCACCAGTGACATCGCGCCCAAGATCATGTGGTTCAAGAACAACATGCCCGAGGTCTGGGAGGCTGCCGACAAGTTCCTCACCGGCTCGAGCTACCTGTGCGCCAAGCTCACGGGCGAGTTCACCATCGACGTCTACCTGGCCGAGGAGTTCATGCCCTGCTACGACAGCACCACCTGGGAGGTCGACGCCGAGGGCTGTCGCGGCATCTGCCGGCCCAGCCAGATGGCCCGCGTCATGCATGCCACCGACATCGCCGGCGCCGTAACCGCCCGGGCCGCTTTCGAGACGGGCCTGGCAGAGGGCACGCCCGTGCTGGTGGGCACCGGCGACTCCGGCGCCGAGGCCATCTCGACGGGCATCTTCCAGCCCGGCGACATCATGGTCCAGCTGGGGTCGACCGCCTTCTTTGTGTGCATGACCAAGGAGCTGGTCGACGAGCCGCGCCTGTGGCCCGGGACCTTCATCATCCCCG
>SUUD01000135.1 GCA_015062715.1 Olsenella sp.
CGCGAGAAGGCGACCATGACGACGATGACGCCGCCCAGGACGGTGGCGATTCGGTTCCTGTCGCGCCATGCCCACCCGGCTGCCCCATAGACGCTCATGGCGCTCTGGCTGTGGCCGCTGGGGAAGGAGTAGCCGGTGGCGCCGGGGAGGGCCGCCTCGCTGGGGACGATCCGCGCGTCGCGCACCCAGGGACGAGGCACGCAGGCGATGCACTTGACGAGGTTGTTCGCGAGGGTGCCCATCGAGAAGCTCAGCAGCACGAACAGGCCGCGGCGCTTGTCGAGGCACCAGTAGATGACGAGCGGGATGGCGACCATGACGGCGCCGACGAGCACGTTCGAGAACACGAGGAAGATCTGCTCGGCAAGCGGGCCGGCCGCCTCGCGCAGCTCCTGTAGGATGAGCAGGTAGTCGATGTCCATGTCACTCTCCCTTACGCTGTCCGTTTTCAGAAGCAGTATAGGTCAGCAAGGGGGCGAGGGGAGTTTGGGTGTGGGCGCGGAGTGGCTGGCGCATCAACCGAGGTGCGCGCCGCGAGCCTCCGGGGCCCCATCACCCATGAACGGTCCGAGCTGTGGCTCCTCCAGCCGCATCAGCCTGCGCACGGCCTGAATCGCCTTGGGCAGGTAGAGCAGCCCACCAAGGAAGATTCCCCTGAACATGACCTCCTCGTTTATGCCGACGAACAGGCAGAGGACGGTGATGTAGGCGAGGATCGCGTTGAGGGTGTCGCCGTCGAGGGCGTCGAGCTGGGCGTCGGACAGCGTCCCTGCGTTCGAGATGACGGAGATGACGCCGAGGAGTACCTGCAGGACGATGAGGTAGCCCATGAAGCGCCAGGCATGCCCCACCGCCTTGAGGCTGGGCCGCAGCCAGCGGGCCCCGCCAAGGGCGATGAAGACGACCAGGGTCAGGACGCTCCTCAGGCAGATGCCTAAGAGATTCCTGTCGACCCCGAGACGTGCGCTGGCGATGGGGGAGACGAGCTTCGCGAAGTAGTACATGGCCATGACGGCGACGATGGAGACGACCATTTTCGTCGTTGCCGCCCTTTTCGCGGACTGCTCCATGTGGGTCTCTTGTTCCGCGTCGGCTCGGGTAATCCACTCGGGAATTATCTCAGATTGGGGATGGCCAGACGACCAGGGGGGGACCAAGGGGGCGGGCGTGCGGTGCCGATCGCCAACCTGCCACACCCGTCGCATTTCCGTCCGCCAGGCTTCCTATAATCGATGTGAGAGACCGGCGAGAGGGCGGGAGCACAGACACATGGCAAAGGACTTGCGTGGCATCATCGGCCAGCTGGGCGACTATGACGTCGTCCTCGCGCAGAGCTACGCGCAGGCAAAGGAGATAAACCTCGCTGCCGCCCGTCTGGGGCGGGGCGCCTTCGGGACGATCGCCACGACCTTCTGGTCGTGGGTCGAGGGGCTCTGGGAGCGCTGTGGGGACGGGCGTCAGATTGCCTCCGACGTGCAGGTATCCGTTGTTCTCTCACGCGTTCTGTCGTCACACGAAGGCACGCTCCAGAACCGTCCCGGCCTTGCTGTCGCGGTCCTGCGCATCATGCAGCGCGCTGCAGGCCTCGACGCCTTTGAGCGTGCCGTCACCAGCGATGCCGCCCGCCCGAACGACCTCCTTCCTGCAGAGCGCGAGCTGCTCGACTGCATTGCCGTCGTTCGCGACGAGCTCTCCTGGATAGGCCTCGTGGAGCAAGGCGTGGCCGTTGCCTGGCTGGCCGACCATGCCGTCTTGGACGAGGGCGACGGCCCGTTGCGCGTGGGAATCATCTCTGATGCGCCGCTGCACCCCCTCGAGGCACGGTTCTTCGACGCCTGCCGCAGGCGTGGCGCCTTGAGCCTCACGCGCCTCTCGCTTACGGGCGAGCGACTCGAGGCTCTCGCGCCGGCTCACCTGGTGCCGGCGCCGGCCACCACCTTGCTACGTTTTGCCTTCCCGGCCGGCGCGTACGCCACGGGGCAGCTTGTGATCGATATGCTCGAAGACCTGCTGCCTGCGGGCTCAGCGGTCGTGTCTTGCGCGGACCCAGTGGGCCTCTACGGCAGCGTCGCGGCAGAGCTCGCTCGTCGCGATGTGCGCGTGGCCTTGCGAGGCCGTGTGGCCTGGGGCCGCACGGCCCTGGGACGCGCCTGGCTCTCGCTTTACCAGTGTCTCACCTTCGAGTACCTGCCCTGGGATCGCTCGGCGCTTGCCGACGTCCTCGCCTCGCCGCTCATGCGCATCGACGATGCGGGCGTCTGGGGCTGGGATGCCAGCGTGCGTGGCGACCGCCTGCTCGAACGCGACGCGGTGATAGGTCAGCTCCGTGAGGGCAATCGCATCTTCAGACTGCTCTACGACCTCGTCGCTGCACCTTCGCTCGATACCTTCGCCCTTGTTGAGGAGGCGCTCGTCACGGGCTCGGGGCTCGTGCCCTCCGAACTGTCCGAGGAGCTCGATGCCCTTGGCATCCTGCGCGAGCTCTACCACGTGGCGCATCGCCTGGGCATCGCGCCGGCAGACATGGGCGGCGTCTTTGTGCCCTTGCTCGAGCGTGCGAGCATCTCGGTGCGTCGGGCCAACTTCGCGCGCGCCGTGGGCCTGTTGCCACAGGTCACCATCTGCACACAGCCTCAAGCCGCCCAGACGATGCCCGGCGGCTGCGCCTCGATGGTGGTGCTCGATCTCGACTCCGACTCCTACCCGGCCGCCCGCAAGGATGACGCGCTCTCCATCCTGCTTGCCAAGCTGGGGGTAGAGGAGGGTGAGGCCTTCCTCGACGCCCGTCGTCGCGACTTCGCCGCCCTCGTTGCCGCGCCAACGGCCAACCTCGTGCTCGGTCGCTGCCTCAACGATGCCTCGGCAGAGCCGCGCTACCACTGTGCGCTGCTCGAGGAGTTCATCGACCTCTATCGGGACGATCCCACTCGTGTGGATGACATCGACAACGACTATGCCCTGCCCACTGCCCTCCAGCAGGGCATGTACGCCATGGGCGAGGAGGACCTCGTTGCCGACGTTCGCCCCGGTGCCCGCGTGCCGCTCGTCGCATCGGGGGAGTCGCTTTCTGGCGCGGCAAAGGTTCAGCTGGTTTCCAACAGACGGGCAGAGGTAGATCCCGACGCCCCGCTCGTGCTCTCGCCTGCCCAGATCGAGGCCTACCTCTCGTGCCCGCACAAGTGGTTTGCCACCCGTCGCATGGGCGCATCGGGGCTTGACGAGGGGCTGGGCTTCCGCGAGATGGGCAGCTTCCGTCACGACATCCTCCAGGAGTTCTACCAGCGCTTCTCGCGACAGGGCTATTACAAGGTTTCGAAGGAGAACCTCGAGATTGCTGAGGCGACCTACCACGACGCCTTCAGGCTGACGCTCGAGAGGCACCTTTCCGGCGAGGCCTCCGCCCGTGCACCCTTCCTCATTGGCACGACCGAGGAGCGCCTCGTCGAACTCATCGACAACGAGCTCTGGCGTTGGCTTTGGAAGGATGCCCAGACGCTCGAGACCTACACCGGTGCGGATGGTCGGCACAGGCGCTTTGTACCAACCGCATTCGAGTTGGAGATCTCTGACGCACAGGGACAGCCCGTCCCCTATGCGGGGGCGCTTCTCAGGGGCCGCATCGACCGCATCGACGTCGACCGCACGACAAGGCGCGCCGTGGTGTTTGACTACAAGGGCTCGGTGGGCTCGGCGTACGACCTCGTCCTCGATAAGGAGGGCTTGCCAAACCTCACCAAGCACCTCCAGGCCCTTATCTATGCCCATGTCATCGAGCGCGAGCCGGCTCTCAGGACGCAGCTGGGCATCGAACCCTGTGGCGACCTGCCCGCGGTGGTAGGCGCCTTGTACCTCTCGTATCGCAGGGGTAACACCATCCGTGGTGCCTACGTTTCCGAGGAGATCCCGCAGGAGGCACTTCCCACCCTCGTGGGGAAGGAGGCTGGCCTTTCCTCCGCCAGCTTTGCCAAGGTGCTCGAGAACCTCGAGAAGCTGGTTGCCACGAACGTCGTCGAACCTATACGTGCGGGTGAGACCAGTCCTAACCCCAGCTCTGGCGAGGCATGCCGCTTCTGTCCGGTCGCGGGCTGCCCCAGGAGGCGATAGCCATGCCGCTCAATCCCAACCAGGCGCGCTGCGCCACCACCTTTGGCCGTCCCATTGCCGTCATGGCTGGCGCTGGCTCGGGCAAGACCTTCACCCTCAAGGAACGCATCGCCAACGCCATCCAGGGCGACCCCGCCGCCGGCGTGGACCCCGTCATCACGGGCATCGACCAGGTGCTGGCCATTACCTTCACCGAGAAGGCGGCGCTCGAGCTCAAGAGCCGCATCAAGCAGACGCTGCGCCAGCGCGGCCTGCCCGGCCAGGCCATGCTCGTCGACGATGCGTGGATCTCGACCATCCACGGCATGTGCTCACGCATCCTGCGCGAGAACGCGTTGGCCCTGGGCATCGACCCGGCCTTTGCCATCCTCACCGAGCAGGACCGCACGACTCGCCTTACCGCCGCCTGTGAGCAGGTGCTCTGCAACGACGTCGACGTCGCGCCCGATGTGGCGGTGCTCT
This sequence comes from Olsenella sp., assembly GCA_015062715.1. Classification (GTDB taxonomy): domain Bacteria; phylum Actinomycetota; class Coriobacteriia; order Coriobacteriales; family Atopobiaceae; genus SIG37. The sequence goes on from SUUD01000135.1 coordinate 4,567, forward strand.
TTGCCGAGTATCCGCGCGACGTCCTGCTGGAGATGATCTCGCAGCTCATCGATTGCGCCGTCAAGAGCCCGGAGGAGTTCGATTCCATCCTGGGGGCGCCCTTCGAGGGGCAGTCCGTGTTCAACGTCGAGATCAGCGGCCCGCTCGACGTCCTCGAGATGCGCCTCTACACTGCCCATGTGCTCCTCCCTCCGCTCCTGCGCGTTGCCAGGCGTACCTACGAGCGCTTCGTGGCCAAGAAGGTGGCAGACGGCTACTTCGACAATAACGACCTGCTCATTCAGGCAGCGCACGCCTTGCGCGACCCCGGCATCCATGCCCGCTACAAGGACCGCTTTGGCCTCGTCATGGTCGACGAGTTCCAGGACACCGACGCCATGCAGCTCGAGATCATCCGCGCCCTCTCCGGTGAGCGGGGCGAGCGGCTGTGCGTGGTGGGCGATCCTCAGCAGTCCATCTATCGCTTCCGTGGGGCCGACCTCTCGGTGTGCGCGGGGCACCTCGCCCAGATACGAGAGACAACCGGCAACTCGAGCGACATCATCAAGCTTGCCGAGAACTACCGCAGCCATAAGGCGGTGCTCGACTTCGTCGACGTGGCGTTTGGACCCGAGGTCCCCGAGGGCACGCCGACGAACGATCCCTATCCCGTTCCCAACTACTACCAGCGGCTCCTTGCGGCTCGCGATGAGTCTCGAGTTAGGGAGTCCCGTAGGCTCAAGGCTGGAGAGGGCCCGCGCATCGTGGTCCAGGAGGTGCAGCACCGCAGCGGTGGTACCCAGGCAGCTCGTGAGATGGGTGCGGCCCTCGTGGCGCGCCGCTTCCGTGACGTGCGTGACGCCAGCGGCCGCTCGTGGGGAGACATGGTCATCCTTCTGGGTTCCATGACGCATGCAAACGATTACGCCCGCGCCCTTGATGACCAGGGCATTCCCTGGGCCATTACCGGTGGCTCCGTGTTCAGAAGCAAGTCGGACGCCCTGCTCATGATTGACCTCGCTCGCGTCTTGGCCGACCCCCAGGATTCGGAGGCCCTGTACGCCCTGCTCGCATCCGACCTGTTTGGGCTCACCGAGGCCGACCTGCTCGCCCTTGGCGTGGCGCGCGGGCCCCGCCGCTTCACTGCGGAAGACGGCAGCGATGTCTCCGTTCCCCGCGGGTTCTGCCGGGCATTCTGCGAGCTGCTTGTCGACGGCTCGCTTCCCACCAGCTCGCAAGGGTCCCTTGCGGCAAGTGTTGGTGCGGGCACCCGTGCCGACGTGGCGCTTCGTGTCCTGCGTCGCGCCCTGTCACGCGTGGGCCGTGACGCCCCCTCGAGCATCATGGAGGGGGTCCTCGTCGATTCT
>SUUD01000136.1 GCA_015062715.1 Olsenella sp.
GGGCGCTCCTATAGAAGTAATACGAATTTGAAAATCATCATACTACAGCGCGATGCAGCATGCAGTCCATATGGGGATGGCTTCGGAGGAGGGGACGGGTGGAATTCCAAAAGCGTATATCCTAGTACCATGAGTCGCACGTTGCCCACCGGACGCCCGTGCCATGTCCCAGGCGGGGATGGCAGATGAAGGAGGAGAGCATGAGCATCGAGAACCTCGTGAACGACAGGAAAGACGACCTTCTGGCATGCAAGTCGCCCCAGGAGCTGCTGGCCCTGCTGCAGGAGGAGGGCATCCAGCTTACCGACGAGCAGATGGACGCCGTGGTGGGTGGCCTGGGCGGGGACTGGTCACTCGAGGGGTTTGCCGACATGCTCGCCAATGCCTTTGCCGGGATCCTGCCTGAGGGCTATGACATCAAGTCGATCTGGGGGAACCTTCCCACGGGAGGGATGCACTAAGATGGCAGAGTGAGGTCGTTGCATCGCAATCGATGGGGGCAGGATGGCAGGAGACTTGGTTCGTGTTACGGTGACGATTCCCGAGGACCTGCTCGAGAGGCTCGACGGCCTCTCCGCCCGCCGCGGCATGGCCCCCAATCGCTCCGAGGCAATTCGCGACCTCATTCGCGAGAAGCTCGTCGAGGAGGACGTGGGGGAGCCGGGCACCGAGGTCGCCGGTTCGGTGACGATGGTCTACGACCACCACATACCTGGTCTCACCCAGCGCCTCGACGAGATCCAGCACGAGCACCTCGACGTGGTCGTCTCGAAGATGCACGTACACCTCGACCATGGGGCCTGCCTCGAAACCATTGCCGTGCGCGGCGCGAGTGACGAGGTGCATGCGTTGGCCGACAAGCTCCTGGGCTCCAAGGGCGTGCGCCATGGCAAGCTGGTGTGCGTGGCGGCCGCGTGCGACCATGCTCACGGGCACTGCCACGACCACCATCGCTAAGGACGGCCCCGAAGGGCCGTCTCGAGTCGCCATGTCTTTCTGTTAGTTGGAGTCCTCGGGCTTGGCCGGGGGCTCACCACCGTCGCCCGGGCCACCTGCGGGCGGCTCGCCACCTTGGCCGCCCTCCGGCGGCTCGCCGGGCATGCCGTCGGGCGCCTCGCCCATCCCGCCGCCAGAGGCAACGGTGAACTCGATCGCCTCGCCCGTGCTTGCCGATCCTGCGGCGTAGGAGGCGTCGCCCACGGAGAGCACGAAGCCGTTGAGGTCGATGGCGTCCGCGTCGCAGGTGAGGGACGTGACGAAGGAGTCTCCGGCGAGCTTCCAGGTGGAGCCGGACTCCAGCTCGACGTAGACGGCGGCGCCGGTGTCGGCCGAGACCGCGCCCTCGTAGGAGGTGCCCTCCTTGAGGAAGAGATTGAGCTCTGAGACCTCGTCGACCACGATGTCGCCCGCGACCTGCTCATCTGCCAGGGTGAGGTTGACATGTCCGCCGTTTGAGCCCTCGTTGCCCCAGCCGGCCGCGGCCGCGCGCAGCAGCACGCCCTCGGGGTCCTGGTTGGTGATGGCGACGCCGGAGAGGTCGATGGTGGCGACGGTGTTGTTTACGAAGAGGATGTCGCCGTTCGCGTTGTCGAGCGCGCCCCCTGCCATGGAGAAGCTGGCCTCGCCCTCGGCCGCGTCGCCCGACATGGACTGGTAGATCATGACCGCCTGGTACCAGTCCGACTTGTCGCTGTTCTTGGTGGTGTTGGATGCCGTGAGCTCACAGTCTGCAAGCTGGACGGAGTTCTTGCCCTCGACCACGACGCCCTGCGAGGCGGTCGAGGTGAGCGTGGCGCCAGAGACGCGCACGTCGGCGGTGGAGTAGATGACGGGCGAGCCCGTGCCGTCGGTCACGAAGGTGCCGCCGGCGACGTTCTGGGTGCCGCCGCCACGGTCGCTTCTGATGGCGGCGCTGGAGTTGCCGGTGGTGTGGATGTCCAGGTTGGTGGCGTTGAGCGTGCCGCCGCCCGTGACCATGATGCCGCCCGAGCAGTTGTTGGACGTGCGGATGGTCGACTCGGTGATGTTGACCGTGGTGCCCTCGCCGTAGCTGAAGACCGCGTTGGCATGGGTGCCGTCGGTGGTCACGGTGACGTCGGTGAGGTCGAGCGTGGCGCCCTCCTCGGCGTAGACCGCGGCGTTGGTGCCGTAGAAGTCGGCCTCGTCGCCATCGGCGTCACCGGTCTTGGTGACGTCGACGGCCTGGTAGGAGGCGGTCTCCGCGCTGACGGCGATGGCATGGCCGTTGTCGGTGTCGTCGGTGATGGCCTGGCGGCCGGTGGTGGTCTCCTTGGTGGCTTCGCTCTCTGCCGCAGCCGTCTCATTTGCGGACGTGGTGGTCTCCTCCTGGGCCGCGCATCCGGCAATGCCGAGGATCGAGGCGAGCGCAAGCCCGAGGGCGCTTCTCCTGGTGACGTTCATGGCTCGTCCTTTCTCGTGTATCCCATGAGCCTGGCGGCATGGTAGGGGAGCGAGCCTTAAGGCAGCCTAAAGGTGCCGCCCATGAGCTCACCTACTGGTCGTCCTCCCGGACACGGTTGTAGAACTCGTTGACCTTGGCCTGGTAGTACTCGCTCTTCTTGCGCTCGACCCAGCGGTCGCGCTGCTCGCAGATGGCGACCATCTCGTCGGCAATCTCCTCCATGCTGCGCGGGCGTGCGCCGTACAGATAGCCTGTCATCCGGCGAATGGCGTTCTCGGTGCCCAGCCCCGCTGCGAGCGCCTGGCCAAACTCGGGGGGAAGGCCGCGGGCCACTACCGCCGCAAGCAGCGCCTCGTATGCCTCGTCATATGAAGTCTTGCCCATGGCTGCCTCGCCTGCCTTTCGCGCCAGGGAGCTGGCGTCAGGAGCCTTCGACTCTACCATACCGAGGGCCGCAACCTCGTGTGACAATGTGGTGTGGCATCCGTTTTCAAGGGAGGTAACGCGATGAAGGTCCTGGTGCTCAACGGCAGCCCGCGGAAGAGGGGCGAGACGGCGCGGATGGTCTCGATCTTTGTCGAGGCGGCCGGGCAGTGCGGTCACGACGTGAAGGTGTTCGATGTCTGCAAGATGGACATCCACGGCTGCATGGCCTGCGAGTTCTGCCACGGGAAGGGCGAGGGCCGCTGCGCCCAGAAGGACGACATGGCCAAGATCTACGCCGAGCTCGCCGACACCGAGATGCTGGTGCTGGCGGCGCCCATCTACTACCACGGCATATCGGGCCAGCTCAAGTGCACCATCGACCGCTTCTACTCGGCGCTCTACCCAACGGCGCCCGCCACGCTCAAGAAGGTCGCCATGTTCCTCGCGTCCGGCGACCCCGACATGTACGACGGGGCGAGGTTCTCCTATGACGGCGACTTCGTGGGCTATCTGGGGCTCGAGGGTTGTGGCATCTTCACCAACCACGACGCGGACGTCGAGGGGCGCATACGGGAGATGGTCGCGTCGCTGTAGGCGGCACTTATGGCACGCATAACCGTGTATTGTTGTGCCATGTGGCACAGGGGTACCAGGCATTGTTGTGCCGCAGGGGTGCGTGTTGGGTTCCATTACGGAACTTGACCGGCTCATATCTAGCTTCATGGCATGGATACTAGACTTGAGCGCAAGCAGAGGAACCTGGACATCAACAGGGAGCTGGGGAGGCACCTCGCCCGCCTTCGGTGCGAGAATCGCGTAAGCCAGGCCGAGGTGGCCGAGGCGATGGGCTTTGGGCGCCCGCTTGTGAGTAAGATCGAGCATGGTCAGCGCGAGCTTTCTGTCGCCGAGTTGCCCGACTACGCGCGGGCGATTGGCTCCACGTCCCACGAGGTCATCAACGTCCTCGTCGGCATCGTGGAGAGATACCGGCAGGAGGAGTGACGTGCCATATGGCACAGGTGGAACGGATCAGGACTACCGGGTATCCTTGCGCCGCCCTGGGCTGACTACTCCTCCAGGAAGGAGAAGACGCGGTCGTTGAAGTCTGGGGCCTCCTCGTAGGCCGCATGCCCCAGGCCCGGATACACGTGGAGCCGGCTTCCCGCGATCGCTTGGTGCAGCTGGGCTGCGGCCTCGGTGCCCACGATTCTGTCGTTCGCGCCGGCCAGAACGAGCGTAGGTGCGCAAATGCGCTGCAGCTCGGAGGTTGCGTCGAAGTCGAGGATTGCTGCTGCGTTGGCAAGGAAGCGCTCGTAGCTCCTGGGCTTGCCAACCAGTCCGAGCAGCGGATAGGCGGCACGGTATTTGGCCAGGCGCGCGGGCGAGTAGCTGTGCTCGGCGGTGTCGACCATGAGGGCCTTGTGGTCGCCGACCGTGGCCATGGCGATCCAGCTCTCCACGCGGGCACGGACCGTCTCGTTGACGTTGGGTGCTGTGACCGCGAGCACGAGCTTCTCGACCAGGTCGGGCCTATCGATTGCTAGGTACTGGGCGATCATGCCGCCCTGCGAGACGCCCATCACGTGCGTGTCGCGGATGCCCAGCGCTTCGAGGGCCGTTGCCTGGTCGTGCGCCATCTGGCGGATGGTGTAGCCCATGGGCAGCTGGTCTCGCCGGCTGAACACGTAGACGGTAAAACGGTCGAGGAAGCGCCGGTAGGGAGGTACGAGCAGCAGCGCCTTGCCGCGCACCGTGGCAAGCCCGTCCGAGAGCCCGGGCAAGATGACCAGGCGCTGGTCGCCTCGGCCAAACGCGACGTAGCGCATGGTGGTGCCGCCAATGGGCACGCTTCCCTCGCATGCGTTCCAGAGCATGTGGCCTCCTACCTGCGGCGCGTTCGCGGCTTTGGTAGTTCGGGCAGCATCTCCCGCACCACCTGGGCCACGATGTCCGGGTCCTCCACGTCGACCACGCGCATGGGCTTCGCGCCGTCGTATGGCAGCGCCGCGGTGGGAAACGCCGCGCACGAGGCGGGTGTCTCCTTCACGAGGAAGCGGTCGTCGTAGACGCCGCCAAAGAGCTGCCCGCCGGAATAGAGCAGATACTCGCCCATCATCGTGCTGGTGGTGACGTTGGGGACCGCGCGGAGCAGGTCAAGCACGTACTCCAGAAACTCGGGACTTGAGGCCATAACGGGTTCCTCTCGGGAGCGACTGCCTTTTGGCACAAGGGTAGCAGGTGGTGGTGTCACACGGGCCGCGATTTGCGCTCCAAGCTCGGCATAGCGTGGCGATAACGTCGGTATACTGTCGCATGAGGTGGCATTTACGTGACCGATGTCGGGCCACCACGTAGTGAGGGGCACCATGGAAGACGAGACCACGCTGCTATCGGGCGATGATGCCGGCGAGACCATGCTTCTTGCGGGCGATGATGCCGGCGAGACCATGTTGCTTGCTGACGAAGCTGCCAGCGAGACTGTGCTTCTGTCTGACGAGGCCGCCGATGAGACCGCGCTATTATCCGACGAGGCCGAAACCGCCCTTCTCGCTGACGAGCCGGAACGGGACGGCCTGGATGTGCCGGTCGAAGAGGCCACACTGGTGATTGATGGCGCCGGCGCGGAAGACGACGGCGTGTCGGAAGAGGACGCCGAGGTCCTCGACGACAACTACGAGCGCCGCATGATGCTCTATGGGGCGGTCGGCGCGGTGGTCTTCGTGCTCGCGATTGCGGCTGGCCTTGGCCTTTCGGGGCTGGGAGGTCGCCTCTTCCACCTGTTCTTCGAGGCCCCCGAGATCGAGGCTCCGCCTGTTGTCGAGACGGACGAGCAGGAGGCTCCGGCGACGCCAACTCCGGTGCCCTCCTCGACCAGCACCGCTCCGGTCAACGCCGGTGGCAACGCCGCCGACGTCTCGGACGTGACTCCACGCGCGAGCTCGGACGAGGGCCGGGCCACGGATGATCAGGTCGTGTTGCCCGAGGTCGAGCCCGTGGAGGA
>SUUD01000137.1 GCA_015062715.1 Olsenella sp.
GTGCTGGGCTGGAAGTTTCCCGCAGAGGTGATGCAGGAGGTATTGGCGGAAGGTGCAACGATCGCCTGAACCCGCCCCGGAGGACCGACACATTCCGAGGTGGAGCGGAATGTGTCGGTCCTCCGGCCCCCGACATGCACCCCGGCTCCCGCCACGTCGGCGCCGCCTGTCGAAAGGTTGCCGGAGCGGGTCCATTGCCACGTCAAAGTGGTATAGAACTGAATATATCTTGTGTACAGATTGCGTTGTCCGCGTCAGCAAGGAGGAGAGCCATGGGCCATTTCATCGAGGGTGTCGTCACCGAGATCTGCACGCCGTTCCACAAGGACGGCTCCATTGACTGGGAGTACCTGCACGACATGATTGGGTGGCAGATCGACTGCGGCGTCAAGGCGTTCTTCGTCAACGGCTATGCCGGCGAGTGCCACGCGCTCACCTTCGACGAGAAGCTTGCCGTGGTCAAGGCCGTCGCCGAGGTCGCCCACCCGCGTGGCGCCAAGATCATGTCCTGCAGCTTCGAGAACTCGGTCGAGCTCAACAATGCCCTCATCGACGCCTACGAGGAGCAGGGCCTGTCCGACTGCTACTGCATCACGGCGCCCCCGTTCTTCAAGTTCTCGCAGGCGGCGCTCTATGACTGGTCGGCCCAGATCATCGACCATGCCAAGCGCCCCGTCTACATCTACAACTGCGTGGAGCAGGCGGTGCTGTTTGCCCCCGACACCCTGGCCAAGCTTGCGGCCGAGCACCCCAACCTGCGCGGCTTCAAGGACGCCTCCACCAACGTGGTCAACTTCCAGCAGTGCGTGCTGCGCATCGACCCCGAGGGCTTCGACTTCCTCGGCGGCTGCGACGGCTTCGACGGCATCATGGTGCTGCTCGGCGCCGTGGGCTGCGTCTCGTTCATGGCGACGCCGTTCCCGCGCGAGATGGTCGAGATCGTCGAGAAGGGCCGCTCGGGCGACTGGAAGGGCTGCATCGAGGCCCAGCAGAAGGTCCTGCGCATCCGCAACATCGTGAAGAAGACGCCCTTCAACGCCGGCTGGAACTGGGCCATGCAGTACGGGTTTGGCCGCCCGACCGTCTCCCGCATGGGCGAGAAGCAGGACTGGGTGCCCTTTGCGGTCAAGAAGGAGATGGACGAGCTCATGGTCGAGCTGGGCTACGAGAGCCTGGGCGACAAGATCGTCCACGACGAGCTCGACGATGCCATGGAGGCCGCCAAGGCCGCCGGCATGGCGGACTTCCGCTAGGGGAGGGCGAGCATGGCTACCACGCGCACCTGGATTCGCCAGGACTTCTTCCAGGACCGCCCGCTCGAGCTCGTGACCTCGGGCGAGTTCTGTGCCACGGCCTTTCGCTACGAGACGGGCATTCCCGCCCTCAAGGTCGAGAACTCCCGCTCGTCCATGGTGATCCTGCCGTACTTTGGCATGCAGGTCTGGTTTGTCGAGTTCGACGGCCGCGAGCTCACTCAGAAGTCGATGTTCGAGGAGCCGCAGGACACCACCAAGTTCGGCGACAACTACGGAGGCTTCCTCTACCACTGCGGCCTCAACAACGTGAACGGCCCGGCGGACGGCGAGGACCCGTACCCCATGCACGACGTCCTGCCCTTTGGCGCCTTCCGCGACGTGTACGTGGAGACCGGCACCGACGACGAGGGCGACTACCTGGCCGTGGGCGGCACCTACGTCTTCCGCAACTCCCAGGAGCTGCACTGGGCCTACACCCCCGAGCTGCGCCTGCACGAGGACTCGACCATGGTGGACATGACCGCCACCATCGAGAACCGGCGCACGCACCCGCTCGAGTACGTGTGGCTCTGCCACATGAACTGGCTGGGAGTGGACGGGGCGCGCTTCGTCGACAGCTGCCCGCGCGACCCCGAGCACTTCATGGTCATCCCCACCGAGCTGGGTGGCGACTCCTCGCGTGCCGTGGCCATCCGCGAGTGGTCGCAGGCGTTCTTGGCCGACCCGACCGCGGGCGACGTGCTCGACTCTGCCTCGCAGGTCTATGACCCCGAGCTCTGCGTCAACTGCCGCTACGAGGCCGACGCCGACGGCTGGGCCCACGCCATGCAGGTCATGCCCGCGGGCGACGCCTGCTACGTGGGCTGGGACACGGCCAAGGCGCCGTGGGCGCTGCGCTGGTTCTGCCGCACGGGCGACGAGGACGGCGTGGGCATCGCCCTGCCCTCGACCGGCACCTGCCAGTCGACCACCTACCAGAAGGAGCACGGCTACTTCAACACGCTTGAGCCGGGCGGGACGGACATCATCCGCTGGTGCTTCGGCTACCTCACGCCTGACGAGGCCAAGGGCATGACCAACCGTATCGAAGCAATTCTGGAGGGATAGCATGGCAATGAAGGTATCGCTCTTCAGCACGGGCTTCTCCAACTGGCCCATCGAGCGCACGTTTGCCGCCGCCGCGGAGAACGGCTACGACGGCGTCGACGTGGGCGGCTTCCGCCCGCATGGCTATGCGCCCGACATCCTGGCCGACGTGGCGGGCATCCGCACGCGCATCCTCGACTGCGTCCAGAGGTACCAGATGCCCATCGTGAGCTACGTTCCCGAGAACACCGGCTCGCCGCACAGCTTCGTCTTCCAGGACAAGGCCCTGAACGACATCTCGGTGGAGTACTTCAAGTCCACGATCGACGCGGCCAAGGCCATCGAGGCGCCGCTCGTCATGCTCGCGGTCAACATGCCCGGATTTGGGTGGGACCGCGAGGCGCTCAGGCGCCAGGTGGTCGAGGACTTCAAGGCAATCTGCGACCATGCCGAGAAGGCCGGCGTCACGGTGATGATCGAGCCGGTCACGCCCTTCGAGGGCAAGATCGTCTGCAGCTCCGACGACTGCAAGTGGCTGCTTGACGAGGTCGACTCCGGGACGCTCGAGGTCTGCCTCGACCTGGCCTGCCCGCTTACCTGCGGCGAGCCCATCAGCGAGTACTTCGACAAGATGCCGGGCAAGATCCGGGAGATCCACTTCATCGACGCCGAGCCCGACTGCGAGGATCACCTCATCCCCGGCGACGGCGCCATGGACTGGCCGCGCATCGTGAGGTACCTCAAGCGCGTGGGCTATGACGGCTACCTGGCCCTCGAGCTCTTCAGCCGCTATGCCAACGAGCCTGACTTCTCGGCAGAGCGCGGCATCGAGGTCATCCGCGGGCTGCTCGCGGACAACTAACAGCGGATGAGACAGTTGGGGACGGTTCTCAACTGTCTCATTTCTAAAATCGAATGAGACAGTTGAGAACCGTCCCCAACTGTCTCATCGCGAGAGAAAGAGAGAGCAATGGGCAAGGAGTTCGTATCCGAGACCGTCTTCGTGAAGGACATCGAGAAGGCGCGTCCCGTCGACGTCATCGTCATGAACAGCCACGGCGTGGGCCAGGTCTGCCGCGTGCACCGGCTCCCCAGGCGCAGCGAGACCATGGAGGCCTGGGACTGGCACGTCGAGGAGGACGGCGGCAAGGGTGCGACCGTCTCCGTGGCGCTGGGCCGCCTGGGCGTCTCGGCCGGCTACATCGGCAAGGTGGGCGACGACCCCTGGGGCAAGATGGGCGACGACTGGATGACCGAGGCCGGCGTCTTCACCAAGTACATGTACTACGACACGTCCGTGGCCACCGGCACGGGCCTCATCATGATCGACGACGACGGCCTCAACACCATCGTCGACGGCGACTCGGCCTGCCGCGCCCTCACCTGGGACGAGACCCACGCCGCCATCGAGGCCATGAAGGAGGCCAAGGTCTTCATCACGGGCTTTGGCATGCCCTTCCAGAAGGCGCTCGACGGCGCGAAGATCGCCAAGGAGGAGTTCGGCATGCTGACGATGTGCAACGCGTCGCCCTTGCCCGACCAGCCCATGGGCGATCTCTCCTTCATCGACTACCTGGTCGTGAACGACGCCGAGGCGGGCGTGCTGTGCGGCTTGCCCGAGGACTACGACACCCCCTTCGAGCAGGTCCTGCGTCAGGTCCAGGCAGAGTACAAGTGCAAGGGCGTCATCATGACCTGCGGCTCCAAGGGCTCCGCCGTGCTCGACGGCGACGAGTACTTCGAGGTTGCGGCAACGCCCGTCAAGGCCGTCTACACCATCGGCGCCGGTGACGGCTTCCTCGCCGCCACGGCCAAGGGCATCGTCGAGGGCAAGAGCCTGCGTGAGGCGACCGAGTGGGCCAGCAAGTACGCCGCCTACAAGGTCACCCGCGAGGGCACGATGACCAACCGTCCCGGCGAGGGCTACCCGCCGCTGGCAGACGTCGAGGCGTGGATGGCCACGCTGTAAGGCCGGCGAGACAGGCAAACGACTGTGCGGGGCGTCCTTCGGGGCGCCCCTACTCCACGCTCTCCTCGACCGTCCAGGTGGCCCCCTGCGAGCGGTCGATGGTGCCGTAGCGGCCCATCTCGAAGGCCAGGTCGACGACCTTGCCGCGCACTGGGTCGAAGTCGTGGTCCTCGAGCGAGCACACGCCAATGAGAACGAAGGCCTGGTCGTTGCCCCAGTTGGTGACGCTCTCATAGCTCACATAGAGCCCCTCGGGGAGCAGGACGTACTCGCTCGAGCCGCTTGCCAGGCGAGCGGCGATTCCCTCGACCTCGCCCGTCTCCCACGAGGGGGTCTGCTCCTCCTCGAGCCCAGATGCCGCAACGGCCTCCTTGGTCATCTCGAGCAGCTCGGCGTCCGAGACGCCCAGGACCTCGGCGGGACTCACCACGGTCCCGTCGGACAGGCGGTATATGGAGCCGGACCCGGCCATGTAGGACGTCCCGTACGTCCCCGCGCTCACCACCTGGTAGTAGTGGATGGCCACGTAGCCGTCGAGGATCGTGACCTCGGGATAGAGCTGGACGTAGCCCCAGGGCTTCTGCGCGACCACCTCGTTGTAGGTGTCCACGAGCGCGTGCACGTGGGCTGCGACGTCGGAGTTGACGTTCTCGGAGACCGTGTAGTCGTCGTCCATGGAGAAGACCGGGTACCAGACCTCGAAGTCGGCCTCGCTCACCGCGAGCTCCCATCCTGCGGGGATCTCGTCGGACCACTCATAGGACCACTCGTGCGCCTCCATCAGGTGCAAGACGGACGGGTCGGTGCCCGTGGGGAGGGTCACGCTCGTGCTCGGCTCCACGCGGACCTCGGCGATGTCGCGCGAGCCCGAGAGGTCGACCGCGGAAAGCGGCGTGCCGGTCACGTCGAGGTTGGCAAGCGCTGGCGCAGAGACGTCGAGCGAGGCGAGCGCGCCGCAGCCGGACAGGTCGACCGCGGTGACGGTGGACGAGGACAGGCTCGCCGAGACGAGCGTGGGGCAGGTCACGTCGATGCTCTCGAGCGCGGGGAAGGCGTCGCGCACGTCGAGCGTCTCGACCGGGTACTCCTCGCCAAACGAGATGCTGGTCACGGCCGCGCACTCGTCAGCGTCGAGCCGCCCGTCGTCGTTAGCATCGTATGCGCTCGCCAGATAGTCGCGGAAGGCCTCGTCCTCGATGTCCTGCAGCGTGACGGAGGGGGAGAGGCTGCAGCCGGCCAGCGCGAGGGCCGCAATGAGAGCGAGGACGGGCAGCGTGTGGGCAGGGGTGCGCATGAGTGTCTCCTTGTTGGTGCCATATGAGAGACAGTATAGGTGAGCGCCGTGACTAGGCGGCGCCAAGCCGTCATAAGTGCGATCGGACACAACCCGCGCGTGGCCTGGGGGGATTATCGGACACAACCTGAATAACGGACACAACCCAAACACGTTTGCCCTGTTGGCAAAAACCTTAATCGGAATACATCCAAGGTTGTGTCCGATAGCTGCTCGGGGTGTCCCAAGG
>SUUD01000007.1 GCA_015062715.1 Olsenella sp.
GGACGCCGTGGCGGCCATCGCGAGCCCCAAGCTCGCGCGCAGCCTTCCCCATTCCATGACCGACGAGGAGGCGCGCCGCCTCATCGCCGCCTGCGCCGGGGACGGGCCCGAGGACGGGCGCGACAGGGCCCTCATGGAGCTTCTCTACGCGACCGGGGCCCGCATCTCCGAGGCCGCTGGCCTCGCCATAGACGACCTCGACTTCCCCCAGTCCCAGGTACGGCTCTTCGGCAAGGGGTCGAAGGAGCGGATCGTGCCCATGTACGCCGCGGCCGTCGACGCCGTCCGCACGTACGTCATGCGGGACCGCCCGGTACTCGCGGCACGGGGGCGGGCGGCGGCCGGGAGGTCCCTGTTCGTCTCGGCGCGCGGCAACCCCATGACGGCCGACGCCCTGCGCAAGCGCTTCGAGCTGCGCGTCGCCCAGGCCGGCCTGCCCCATGACATCACGCCCCACGCCATGCGCCACACCTTCGCCACCGAGGTGCTCTCGGGCGGGGTCGACCTGCGCAGCGTCCAGGAGCTGCTGGGCCACGAGAGCCTCTCGACGACCCAGATATACACGCACCTCTCCGTGGAACGCCTCAAGGACGCCACGCGCCAGGCCCATCCCCGGGGGTAGGGCGGGCAGAACCTGTGGAGCCTCTACGATGTGCTCCACCTGCTGGCAATGCCCCTTGCAAGCTGCTATACTTCTCGATTGCTGTGCAGACGCCAGCACCAAATTCGCACGCGTGGCGACTGCCATGGCCCGGTGCCCGGAACGAGTCCGGGTGGTCATGGAGGGCTGACCCACGCGGAGGCCAACCAAACGGAGGTAGAAATGGCTGCAAAGATCACCATCAAGACCCTGCTCGAGGCCGGGTGCCACTACGGGCACCAGACGCGCCGCTGGGACCCCAAGATGCGTCCCTACATCTTCGGCGAGCGCAACGGCATCTACATCCTCGACCTCAAGCAGACCATCATCAACGCCGACGCCGCGTACTCCTTCCTCAAGGACGTCGCCTCCAAGGGCGGCGACGTGCTGTTCGTCGGCACCAAGAAGCAGGCCCAGGAGCCCATCGCCGAGCAGGCCGGCCGCTGCTCCATGCCCTACATCAACCAGCGCTGGCTGGGCGGCATGCTGACCAACTTCGTCACCATCCGCTCGCGCGTCGAGCGCATGGAGGAGCTCGAGGCCATGGTCGAGAGCGGTGACATGGCCAAGCGCGGCAAGAAGGAGCAGGCCGTCCTCACCAAGGAGCTCGAGAAGCTCCAGCGCAACCTCGGTGGCGTCCGCACTATGAAGGCCCTCCCCAAGGCCATCTTCGTCGTCGACACCAAGCGCGAGGAGCTCGCCATCAAGGAGGCCAAGCGCCTGCACATCCCCGTCGTCGCCCTGCTCGACACCAACTCCAACCCCGACGATATCGACTACGGCATCCCCGCCAACGACGATGCCATCCGCTCGGTCGCCCTCATGTGCGAGCTCATGGCCGACGCCATCCTGGCCGGCTCCGGCAAGGAGCAGATCTCCGTCGAGGAGATGGCCGGCGTCGCCGAGGAGGCTCCCGCCGAGGCCCCCGCTGCCGAGTAACCACCAACGTCCGGGTTCGACCCGCTTCTAGAGAGAGGATCACCAACATGGCTCAGATCACCGCCGCTATGGTCAAGCAGCTCCGCGAGATGACCGACTCCCCGATGATGGAGTGCAAGAAGGCCCTCGTCGAGGCTGACGGCGACATCGAGAAGGCCGTCGACGTCCTGCGCACCATGGGCCTGGCCAAGGCCGCCAAGAAGGCCGGCCGCGCCACCAACGAGGGCACCGTCGCCGCCTACGTCTCCGAGGACGGCAAGGTCGGCGCCCTCGTCGAGATCTCCTGCGAGACCGACTTCGTCGGCTCCAACCCCAAGTTCACCGGCTTCGCCTCCAAGGTCGCCAAGGCCGTCGCCGAGGCCAACCCCGCCGACGTCGAGGCCCTCAAGGCCGCCGATCTCGATGGCGAGACCGTCGACTCCGCCCTCACCGAGATGATCCACGTCATGGGCGAGAACATGAACATCGTGCGCTTCGTCCGTCGCTCCGTCGAGGCCGGCGCCCTCAACAGCTACATCCACCTCGGCGGCAAGCTGGGCGTCCTCGTCGAGTTCGCCTTCGCCAACGAGGCCACTGCCGCCAACGACGAGTTCAAGACCTTCGCCCACGACGTCGCCATGCAGATCGCCGCTGCCGACCCGATTGCCTGCAACCGCGAGGACGTCCCCGCCGACGTCGTCGAGCGCGAGATGGCCATCTACAAGAAGCAGGCTGCCGACTCCGGCAAGCCCGAGGCCATCCAGGAGCGCATCGCCACCGGCAAGCTCGAGGCCTTCTTCAAGGAGCGCTGCCTCGTCGACCAGGCCTTCATCAAGGACGGCTCCATCACCATCACCGAGCTCGCCAAGCGCGTCTCCAAGGCCGCCGGTGACGAGATTTCGCTCGTCGGCTTCGACCGCATGGCCTTCGGCGAGTAACGCCTTCACATATCACCAAGGCATGGGGCCGGCACCATGGGTGCCGGCCCCTCTTGTGTGAACTGCGCCAAGGTGCAAAGGGTGGGAGGCGCCCATCGGCACTCTGCTAGAATTAATCATGTATGTGTCTGACGTACGAGCACGGGAGGTCGCGATTGTCTGACTACAAGTACAAGAGGGTGCTCCTCAAGATTTCGGGCGAGGCGCTCGTCGGTGACGGCGACTACGGCATCGATCCCAAGATGCTCGAGAGCCTGGCCCAGGCCATCAAGCCCGTGTATGACAACGGTGCCGAGCTCGCCGTCGTGGTTGGCGGCGGCAACATCTACCGCGGGCTTGCCGGCGCCGCCACGGGCATGGACCGCGCCCAGGGCGACTACATGGGCATGCTCGCCACGGTCATGAACGCCCTCGCCCTCCAGGATGTCTTCGAGCGCAACGGCATGGACTGCCGTGTCATGAGCGCCATCTCCATGCGCGCCATCTGCGAGCCCTACATTCGCCGCCGCGCCACGCGGCACCTCGAGAAGGGCCGCATCGTCATCTTCGCGGCAGGCACGGGCAACCCCTACTTCACCACCGACACCGCCGCCGCGCTGCGCGCGTGCGAGATCGGCGCCGAGGCCCTCATGAAGGCCACCAAGGTCGACGGCATCTACGACAAGGACCCCGTCACCAACCCCGACGCCAAGAAGTTCGACACCATCAGCTACCTCGAGGTCCTCACCCGTGACCTCAAGGTCATGGACGCCACCGCCACCGCGCTGTGCCACGACAACAAGATGCCCATCATCGTGTTCAACATCGAGCAGCCGCACGTGTTCGACGAGGCCCTTCGCGGCCTTCCCGTTGGAACCACCGTCGTCGAGGAGGAATAACCATGAGCGAGTACACTGACGAGGCCCGACATCGCATGGACAAGGCCATCGATGCGCTCAGGCACAACTTCGTGAAGATCCGCACCGGTCGTGCCAACGCGCACGCCCTCGACGACATCCGCGTCGACTACTACGGCGTCTCCACCCCCATACTGCAGCTCGCCGGCATCAAGGTGCCCGAGGCCTCCATGCTCGTCGTCGAGCCGTGGGACAAGAGCTCGCTGCGTGCCATCGAGCGTGCGATCATGGACTCCGACCTCGGCATCACCCCGTCGAACGACGGCACGTGCATCAGGCTCCCGTTCCCCAAGCCCACCGAGGAGCGTCGCCGCGAGCTCGTCAAGGAGTGCAACAAGTACGCCGAGCAGGCAAAGGTCGCCATCCGCAACATCCGCCGCGACGTCAACGACGAGGTCGAGCTCTACGAGAAGGAGGGCGAGATCACCGAGGACGACCTCTCGCGCGAGAAGAAGGCGATCCAGAAGGTCACCGACGAGTTCACCGCCAAGATCGACGAGCTTCTCAAGAACAAGACCGCCGAGGTTATGGAGATCTAGCTTGACGTTCGACGAGGAAGTGCTGCGCGACTACTTCGCGCAGGGACCACAGGACGTATCCCTGGATGCGCTCGACCTCGGGCGCATCCCCCGTCACGTCTCCATCATCATGGACGGCAACGGACGCTGGGCCAAGGCCCGCGGCCTCGACCGCTCCCAGGGCCACGTCGCCGGCGTCGAGTCGCTGCGCGAGGCGGTGACCACGAGCGTGCGCCTGGGCATTGACGTGCTCTCGTGCTATGCCTTCTCCACCGAGAACTGGAACCGCCCGCAGCGCGAGGTCGACCTGCTCATGGGCCTCTTCGCAAAGACCCTCGTGGCCGAGCTCCCGCTCTTCGCCCAGGAGAACGTCAGGCTGCGCTTCCTTGGCGACATCGACGCGCTTCCCGCCAAAACCCGTAACACCTTCGTCCGCGGCCTGGACGAGACGGCGGGCAACACGGGCATGACCTTCGCCCTTGCCGTCAACTACGGGTCGCGTGCCGAGATCGTCCGCGCCGCGCGCATCCTCGCCGAGCGCGCACAGGCAGGGGAGGTCTCCCCGGCCGAGTTCACGCCTGAGATGCTGTCAGGGGAGCTGTACACCGCCGGCCTTCCCGACCCCGACCTTCTCATCCGCACCTCGGGGGAGCTGCGCCTCTCGAACTACCTCCTGTGGCAGCTCGCCTACACCGAGATGTACGTCACCGACGTCCTCTGGCCCGACTTCGACAAGTGGGACTACCTGCGCGCCCTGGTCGCATACCAGGCCCGCGACAGGCGCTTCGGGGGAGTGGTCGCACGGTGAGCGAGCGCAATCCATCTGAGCTCGAGGACCAGCCACTCGTCCCGTCCGAGGGCGCGACGCGGCTCGAGATGACCCATGAGCGCCGCGAGCAGCTGCGCCTCGAGGGCAGCCTCAGGTCGATGCAGGCCCGCGCCCGGGTCGAGAAGTTCATCACCCGCTGCCTGTCGGGATTCATCTACGTGGCGATCGTGCTGGCCTGCCTCTTCCTGGGGACGCGCATGACCGCCCTGCTTATGGCCGTCATCTCCTGGATGTGCGCCTCCGAGCTCATGCACATCATGCGGCTTGCGGGCCGCACCCCCAACGAGTTCATTGGCCTTGGCGCCGCCGCCGCGTTCCCGCTCGCGAACCTGTTGCCCAGCTACTACACGGCCCTGGTGTGGGTGGTCATGGTCGCTGCCGTGGCGCTGTGGTACATCGGCATTCCCAAGATCAACATCCTCGACGTTGCCGTCACGATCTTCGTCCCGCTCTACACGGGGCTCATGCTGTCGTCGCTCGTCCGCATCAGGCTCTTCGACCCCGGCTGGCGCGGCGGGCTGCTCGCCCTCGCCGCCTTTGGCTGCATCTGGGCGAACGACTCGCTGGCCTTCGTGGTCGGCTCGGCGCTAGGCAGGCACAAGATGGCCCCCCGCATCTCCCCCAAGAAGTCCTGGGAGGGCTTTGCCGGCGGCATGGTGGGCTCCGTGCTCGTCTGGCTCGTGGTGTACCTGCTGCCCATCTGCGACATCTCCCTTCCCATCTGCCTGCTTACGGGCGTGGTGCAGGGGGCTGCCGGCGTCTTGGGCGACCTCTTCGAGTCCCGCATCAAGCGAGGTGTCGGGATCAAGGACTCGGGCACGATCATGCCCGGCCACGGTGGGTTGCTCGACCGCAGCGACTCCCTCATCTTCGGCGGCCTCGCAGCCGAGCTCATCCTGATCATCGGAGGAATACTGTGAGCATCGCCGACGTCGTGACCCGTGACGTTACCCGTAACTACCCACTGCGCCTTGCCATCCTCGGCTGTTCCGGCTCAGTCGGACGCCAGGCGCTCGACGTGTGCCGCAAGCACCCCGACAAGCTCAAGGTGACGGCCCTTTCTGTGCATTCCTCGACCGACTTCCTCGTCGCCGCCGCCCGCGAGTTCGACGTGGCGCACGTCTCGGTGGCCTCCGAGGAGCATGTCGACGACCCGATTCTCCAGGAGCTTCCCAAGGGTTGCGAGCTCCTGCATGGCAAGACCTCCGTCTCGGGCCTGGCGTTCCTCGACGACGTCGACTGCGTGGTCGTCTGCGTCGTCGGCATGAGCGGCATCTGGGTGAGCTACCAGGGAATCGTCAACGACAAGATCGTGGCCTGCGCAAACAAGGAGTCTCTCGTCGCCGGCGGCGACCTGCTCATGCCCCTCGTCAAGCGCGGCAACTTCGTCCCCATCGACTCCGAGCACAGCGCCATCTTCCAGTGCCTGGTGGGGGAGCCGCTCGACTCGCTCAGGCGCATCTGGCTCACCTGCTCGGGCGGCCCCTTCTTCGGCATGACGCGCGGACAGCTGGAGCGCGTCACCGTGGAGCAGGCGCTCGCGCATCCCAACTGGACCATGGGCCCCAAGATCACCGTCGACTGCGCCTCGCTCATGAACAAGGGCCTCGAGGTGCTGGAGGCACACCAGCTCTTCTCGACCCCGCTCGACGACATCTCCGTCGTCATCCATCGCCAGAGCAAGATCCACTCGATGGTCGAGTTCAAGGATGGTTCCGTGAAGGCGCAGCTCGGGCCCTCCGACATGCGCATTCCCATCCAGTACGCCCTGAGCTACCCCGAGCGCTGGGACGCCCCCACCGAGCCGGTCGACTTCCTGAGCGAGGGCCCGCTCACCTTCGCCGCGCCCGACCTCGAGACCTTCAGGTGCCTCGGGCTGGCTTACGAGGCGGGGCGCATCGGCGGGACCATGCCCTGTGTCCTGAACGCATCCAACGAGGTGGCCAACAAGGCGTTCCGCGACGGCCGCATCTCGCTGGCCGCCATCGACGAGGTCGTCGAGCACGTCATGGGTGAGTTCAGCGCCACCCCCGTCGAGTCGCTCGCCCAGCTCACCGAGGTCGACCGCAGGGCACGGGCTCTCACCTGGGAGCGCCTCGAGACCATGGGCCGCTGATGTCGTTCGTCGTGGGAACAATCTCTGCCGTGTTCTGGGGGCTGCTCGTCCTCTCGGTGCTCGTCTTCGTCCATGAGGGTGGTCACTACCTTGCCGCCCGCGCCTTCGGAGTTCGAGTCACGGAGTTCTTCCTGGGCATGCCCTCTCCCGTCAAGCTCTCGCACAAGAGCTCGCGCCATGGCACCGAGGTGGGCGTCACGCCCATCCTTCTGGGCGGGTACACCCGCATCTGCGGCATGGAGGGGGACGAGTTCCCCGATCTCGCCCGAGTGCTCGCCTGCGTGCAACGTCACGGCAGGGTCGCGGCCTCTGCGGTCGCCGCGGAGGTGGGCATCGACGTCGACGAGGCCTACCGCAACCTCGCCATGCTGGTCGACTGGGGCTCCATCAGGCCCTTCTATGACCCCGATCTCGACGAGCGTCCGGGACAGGCGGAGTGGCCCTCGCAGTTCCAGACCATTCCCCGAGACGCCGACATGCTCACCGAGTACGACCGGGGCAACCACATCGACGGTCCTGGCGCAAGCGTGGAGGCCGCACCTCGCCCGCTGGTCGGCGACCCCGACTCGTTCCTGGCCCAGGAGCGCTCGCACACCTACCTTGGGTGCTCGTTCCCGCAGCGCGTCGCCATGCTCGTCGCGGGGCCGCTCGTCAACATCGCCCTCGCCTTCGTCATCGTCGTCTCATCGTTGATGCTCGTGGGTGTCCAGGTCGCCTCTGGCCAGAACGTCCTGGGCGGGGTCGCCCAGGGGTCGCTGGCAGAGGCCGCGGGCCTCGCCGCGGGAGATGTCGTGACCAGCATCGACGGGGTCCCCGTCTCCTCTTGGGACGACATCTCGTCCGCCCTTGACTCGTGCCTGCCGGCCGGCCGTGACTTCGAGATTACGGTCGAGCGGGGAGGGGAGACCCTCGTCCTCACCGTCGACGTGGAGGACGGGGTTCCCCAGGAGATGCTGGGCATCTATTCCACGACCGAGACCTACCACCTCTCCTTTGCCGAGGCGTCGAGCACGGCGCTCAACTATGCCGGCCAGGTCGTGGGCTTCGTCGTGAGGCTGCTGATTCCGACCCACACCATGGAGGTCCTCGAGCAGTCGAGCTCGATCGTGGGCATCTCCGTGGCGGCCTCCGAGGCTGCAGCGGCGGGCCTCTCCGAGCTGCTCATGCTCGCTGCCGCCGTCTCGATGTCGCTCGGGTTCATGAACCTGCTGCCCATCCCCCCGCTCGACGGCGGCAAGATCCTCATCGAGGTCATCCAGCTCGCGCTGGGACGGCCCCTCTCGATGAGGGCCCAGAACGTCGTCAGCTACGTCGGCCTCGCGTTCTTCCTCTTCGTGTTCGTCTTCGTCCTCAGGAACGACATCCTGAGGATCTTCCAGGGATAAGGAGCCTTACGTGACAGAAGACGTAAGCGTGCGCTCGCGGACCCATAGGGTCATGGTTGGCGACGTCCCCGTCGGTGGGGGCGCCCCTGTCAGCGTACAGTCCATGTGCACCACCAAGACGACCGACGTCGGGGGCACCCTCGCCCAGATAGCGCGCCTTGCCGAGGCCGGCTGCGAGATCGTCCGCGTGACGCTGCCGCGCGAGGAGGCCGTGGCGCCCTTCGCAGCCATCTGCGCGGAATCGCCCCTCCCCGTCGTCGCCGACATCCACTTCGACCACCGGATGGCCATAGCCGCGGCGCATAACGGCGCCTCGGCCATGCGCATCAACCCGGGTAACATCGGCTCCTTGGACAAGGTCGACGCCGTCATCGATGCGGCGGGGGAGGCTGGCATCCCCATCCGCATTGGCGTGAACGCCGGCTCGCTGGACAAGGAGGTCGATGCGCACGACGACCTCACGCAGCCCGAGAAGCTGGTGGAGTCAGCCGTCTCGTTCGTGCGTCACTTCCGCGAACGGGGATTCGAGGACATCGTCGTCTCGGCCAAGGCCCACTCGGTTCCCACCACGCTCGAGGTCTGCCGATCGCTCTCGCGCAAGCTGCCCGACGTGCCCCTGCACCTGGGTGTGACCGAGGCGGGGACGCTCCGACAGGGCACGGTCAAGAACGCCGCCGCCGTCGGCATCCTGCTCGAGGAGGGCATCGGCGACACGATGCGCCTCTCCCTCACGGCCGACCCCGTCGAGGAGGTCAAGGTCGCGTGGGACCTGCTCTCTGCCCTGGGCATGCGCCGACTGCGCCCAGAGCTCGTGAGCTGCCCCACCTGTGGCCGCACCGAGGTTGACCTCATCGGCATCGCGCAGCGCGTCGAGGCGCGCCTCTCTGAGGTGCGCCAGCCCATCACCGTCGCGGTCATGGGCTGCGTCGTCAACGGTCCCGGCGAGGCCCGGGGCGCCGACATCGGCGTGGCTTGCGGGCGCGGACAGGGGCTCGTCTTCTGCCAGGGAGAGGTCGTGCGCAAGGTTTCCGAGGCCGAGATCGTGGACGCCCTCTTCGAGGAGATTGGCAAGAGGTTTGGTTAGGATGACGCACGTGAGGGCCGTGAGGGGTCCGCATCGTCGTCTGGTTCGCTTGGAGGAGATGTCGTGAACTCGTACATGAAGATGACGGCGCTCTATGCGCCAACGCTCAAGGAAGACCCCGCCGAGGCGGAGCTGACCAGCCATCGGCTGCTGCTTCGTGCCGGCATGATCCGCAAGACCGCCGCCGGTCTCTACAGCTACCTGCCGCTTGCCTGGCGCTCCATCAGGAAGATCGAACAGATCATCCGCGAGGAGATGGACGCCATCGGTGCTCAGGAGATGCTCGTCCCCATGATCGTTCCGGGCGAGATCTGGCAGGAGACCGGCCGCTGGGACGTATATGGTCCCGAGCTGCTGCGCCTCAAGGACCGCCATGGCCGCGACTTCGTGGTTGGCCCCACGCACGAGGAGACCTTCACCGACCTCATCAAGAACGAGCTGCGCTCGTACAAGCAGCTGCCCGTCACGCTCTACCAGATCCAGGACAAGTTCCGCGACGAGATCCGCCCCCGCTTTGGCCTCATGCGCGGCCGCGAGTTCATCATGAAGGACGGCTACTCCTTCGATCGCGACGTCGAGGGCATGCAGAAGAGCTACGACGACGAGAAGGCCGCCTACGCCCGCGTCTGCGAGCGCGTTGGCCTCAGGGCCCTTCCCGTCGTGGCCGACTCCGGCCAGATCGGTGGCGACACCAGCGTCGAGTTCATGGGCCTGGCCGAGGCTGGCGAGGCTTCGCTCGTCTGGTGTGACTGCGGCTATGCTGCCGACGACGAGGCGGCTACCGTCGGCATCGCTTGGGAGGAGGGTCCCGGCACGTCCTGCGAGCGCATCGAGACCCCGTGCGAGGGCAGCATCGACTCTCTCGCCCAGCTCCTGGGCATCTCGCCCATGGCCTGCCGCAAGAGCTTCGCGATCATCGCCGAGGACGGCTCTCCCGTCCTGTGCCTGCTGCCCGGTGACCACGAGCTCAACGAGGTCAAGGCCGAGCATGCCTTTGGCCACTACGACGCCATGGACGAGGAGCAGATGGCCACGTACGGCCTGGTCAAGGGCTTCATGGGACCCATCGGTTGCGACCCGCGCGTCCGCATCGTGGCAGACGTCTCGCTCAAGGACTCCACGAGCTGGCTCGTGGGTGCCAACGAGGCCGGATACCACATCCAGGGAGCCTGCCCGGGACGCGACTTCGAGGTCGCGGAATGGCTCGACCTCGCGACCGCCATCGCCGGCGACGCCTGCCCGCGCTGCGGCAAGCCGCTGCATGCGGCACGTGGCATCGAGGTCTCCCAGGTCTTCCAGCTGGGCACCAAGTACTCCGAGGCCATGGGCGCCACCTTTGCCGACGAGGACGGCGTCGAGCGCCCGTTCCAGATGGGCTGCTACGGCATCGGCGTCTCGCGCATGCTCCAGGCCGTCGTCGAGCAGAAGAATGACGAGCACGGCATCATCTGGCCCGTCGCCATCGCGCCCTACGAGGTCGAGGTCGTGCCCCTGGACGTCGCGGATGACCTCGTGTGGCCGCTTGCCCAGCGGGTTGCGGACGAGCTGACCGCCGCGGGCGTCGAGGTCCTGGTCGACGACCGCAAGGAGCGTCCGGGCGTCAAGTTCAACGACGCCGACCTCATGGGCTTCCCGTACCAGGTGGTCGTCGGCAAGCGCGGCGCCAAGTCCGGCATGGTCGAACTCAAGGACCGTGCAACCGGGGAGCGCGAGGACGTTCCGGTCGACGAGGTCGCGACGTCGCTGGCCGAGCGCGTACGTGCGCAGCGCAGCTAGTCAGTTCATGTGCGGGGGAGGGGTACGGCCCCTCCCCTTGCTTTTGGGAGGAGAGGAACATGTCGTACGCCGAGCTTTCGATCTCTGCCAGGGGGAAGATGGGCGAGTACTGCCGTGCCTGCCCGGTCTGCGACGGTCGCGCCTGTGGCTCCAAGATGCCCGGGCCCGGCGCCAAGGGTTCTGGCACCGTTGCCATCCGCAACTACGATGCCTGGCAGCAGGTGCTCGTGAACATGGACACCATCTACGAGCCGGGCGAGGTCTCCTGCGCCACCAATCTCTTTGGCCACGAGTTCTCGCTGCCGGTCATGGTGGGCCCCGTGGGCGACGTCAACCGCCACTATGGCCCCGACTACGACACGGTCTCCTACAACCGCTGCGTGCTCACCGCCGCCTCCGAGGCGGGGTCGGTCGCACTCACCGGTGACGGCATGAACCCCGACATCATGCGTCTCGCCTGCGAGCTCATAGGGGAGCTTGGGGGAGCCGGCATCCCGACCATCAAGCCGTGGTCCCAGTCGACCGTCATGGAGAAGCTCGAGCTCGCCAAGGCAGCCTATCCCATCGCAGTCGCCATGGACGTCGACGCGGCCGGGCTGCCCTTCCTCAAGGGCTTCAACCCGCCCGCCGGCGCGAAGTCGCAGGAGGCGCTCGCCGAGGTGGTCGCGGCCTGCGAGGGCATCCCCTTCATCGTCAAGGGCGTCATGACCCCCTGGGGTGCCGAGAAGGCCGCCGAGGCCGGTGCCTCCGCGATCGTCGTCTCCAACCATGGCGGGCGCGTCCTTGACGGGACGCCCGCCACGGCCGAGGTCCTCCCCGAGATCTCGGACGCGGTGCGCGGTGACGTCACGGTCCTGGTTGACGGCGGCATACGCTCGGGCCTCGACGTCTTCAGGGCGCTTGCGCTCGGCGCCGACGCCTGCCTCATCTGCCGACCCTTCGTCGTCGCCACCTACGGCGGGGGAGAGCAGGGGGTCCGCGACTACCTGGGGCAGCTTGCGGCCGAGCTCACCGACGTCATGGCCATGTGCGGAGCCCGTTTGCTCGAGGACATCGACGAGGAATGCGTCTTCTGGTAAGTAGGTCACCATGCTCGTGAACAATCCCGTCATCCCGGGCTTCAACCCGGACCCGTCGCTGTGCCGCAAAGGCGATGACTACGACCCCGCGACGCGAGCGGTCATCGGCCACCCAAGGCGCATCTGGGGCGGGGCGACCAAGCGTGGCTGCCTCGAGGCACCGCACCTCACCAAGCGCGGCGGATGGTACTACCTGATGTGCGCAGAGGGCGGCACGGGCTACTACCACTGCTTCACGATGGTCCGCTCGCGCACTGTCGCGGGGCCATACGAGCCCGACCCCGCCGGTCCCATCTTCACCTCAAACGACGTGGACCACGACGAGCGAGCTGTCCGACGAGTTCTCTGACTTCGGCGAGTTCACGGGGACGTTCGTGGGAGTCTTCTGCTGCGACAGGCTCCTCAAGAGCCGCTGCGCCGACTTCGACTGGTTCGAGGTCATGGACGCGTAGGCGCAGCAAGCGGCACACCGAACGCAATTAGTGTTCGGTGCGACCAATCAGGCCCCATGTCGACTCACGGAACGGGATTTGCGTTCCATGCTGCCGATCAGGCCCTCATGTCGATGCACGGAACGGGATTTGCGTTCTGTGAGGGCGATATGGGGCAGATGAAGACGTACGGAACGGGATTTGGGCTCCGTGCGGCCGATCAGGTCATCTTGCTGACTCATGGAACGGGATTTGCGTTCCATGAGCACTATTTGGAGTAGATGAGGCCGCATCGAACGGGATTTGCGTTCCATGCGGCCGATTCGACCCCCATGTCGACGCATCGAACCCAAAATGCGTTCCATGCGACGCGCCCCTTATCGGCCAGCATCTGCCTCAGACGACAAAGCCCCCTCGGCCGCAGTGCAGGCGGAGGGGGCGTTCTTGTGTGGTGGGCCCAGCAGGATTCGAACCTGCAACCCAGGGATTATGAGTCCCCTGCGCTGACCGTTGCGCCATAGGCCCGCTATGAAAAAAGGCGGCGGCACCTGGCCGCCGCCCCTATCATGCTGGTGGAGATAAGGGGATTCGAACCCCTGACCTCTTGACTGCCAGTCAAGCGCTCTCCCAACTGAGCTATATCCCCGTGGGTTGGTGCGAAAGAAACTATAGCAGAGTGAGTTTCAGGGTCAAGGACTTTTTTCCGGTGTGTGGGGGTAATATGTTCTGGCAACAATGTCACCACGTTTCGACTGGCCGCGTGACGCCCCGCGGCCGAAAGGCTGTGATCTCATGTCCCAGGAGGCAAAGGCCCTCAAGATCGTCGGCATCATAAGCTTCCTCGCCGGCATCGCGCTCGTGATCACCTCGTTCGTCGAGATGGTCCTCACGCATTTCGCCCTCGAGAGCATGCTCCTGCTCGTGGCGGGCGGCTTCTGCCTGTTCCTGGGCAGGGAAGGTGCCCTCGCGGCCAACGTTCCCTCGACCGCCAACGAAGTCATATTCTCGGCGGGGTCTGCCGTCTTCTGGAGCGTCTGCCTCTCCGTGGGCACCTGGTTTGCCGCGGGCAGGCAGTTCAACCTGTGCGTCTACCTCGTGCCCGTGTCGGTTGTCCTCACGCTTCTCGTGACCCTCATGCTGGTGCGCGTGGCCAAGGCCGAGGAGCAGGTCTAGCATGCCCTTCGAGTACCAGCCCTATCAGGGACAGCCCCCACAGGTCTCGCCGCGCCCCGCAAGGCGTCGGGGTTCCCTTCACGTCACTTTCATGCTCATCGGCATCAACGTCGTGGTCTTCTTCGTCACCATGTTCCTGCCCAGCCGGCTCTACGCCCAGCTCGGCCTCTCGGTGTGGTCGCTCGCCACGGGGAGGTGGTGGACGCTCTTCACGTCGATGTTCATGCACTCCGGCTTCGACCACATCCTCAACAACATGCTGACCCTGCTCTTCCTGGGGACGCAGCTCGAGCGGCGGCTCGGTCCGCGCCGCTACCTCACGCTCTACCTCGTGTCGGGCATCATCGCGGGTCTCGCCTTCTGTGCGGGGGCCTACCTCGCAGGTGACGGAGCCTACTGCGTGGGCGCCTCAGGCGCGATCTTTGGCCTGTTCGGTGGGTTTGGCTACCTCATCTGGCGCAACCACGTGCTCCACGGCCGCCACGACGGCTCACCCGTGACCGAGATCCAGCTCGGCGCCTACCTCTTCATGCTGGGCGAGAACGTCCTGTACGGCCTCATGGCCGCCAACGTAGCAAACTCCGCGCACATTGGGGGCCTCGTCGCGGGCTGGCTCTTGATGGGGCGGCTCGTCGGAAGCGACCTCTCGCGCGTCAACCGTTAGTGTGGTCGTCGGGTCGATTTTGGTTTCTCGCCAGCAAGACGCGAACACTTTGCTAGAATGCTTTCTCGCAAGGGCGATTGGCTCAGGGGTAGAGCACATCCTTCACACGGATGGGGTCGCTGGTTCGAATCCAGCATCGCCCACCACGAGCTTCCAGGTCAGAGGCAGAGCCCTCTGACCTTTTTCTTTCGCCCGGCACGGCACCCGAGGGCCCAGATCCTTCTCACTCAGTCCTCTATGGTCCTGAACAGGTTCTGCTTGCACTTCACGCTGTGCTGCAGGGTATATGAGGCCGCATCTGCGTCCAACGCCGCTTGTATCTCGGTCATCTCCCTCGTCACGTCTTCGAGGTTCCTGTACCACGCAAGAAACGTGTTCTGAGGCCCCCATAGCGACCGGTCGTTTCCATCGGTGGCGAACAGCGCGAATTTGGGACTGCTTTTGCCTCCCCTGAACTGCTGGGAGCGAACCACTTTGGATGCGTTGATGATCACGCCCTCATGCGGGGAGATGATCCTGATTGTCGCCGAGGGCCTGTCTTCGCCGGTATGCTCCGTTGCGCCTTCCTCGCCAAACAAGCTGTCCAAGGAGACGCCGAGCTTCTCTGACAGGATCAGGAGCTTGTCTACTTCCGGATACCCCTCGCCGAGCTCCCACTTTGATACGGCCTGCCTGCTCACTCCCAGCATTTCCGCCAGGCCCTCCTGCGAGAGGTTGTTCTTCTTGCGAACCTGCTGCAGTCTTGCTCCAAAGCTCATGGTGTCGACCTCCTTGGTAGGGGAGACTCTCAAGGGAAGTATGGGGCAGGGGCCGAACGGTTTCCACCAACCTCAGCTTGCAGTTCCGCAACTTGAAGTTGCATTCTTGCATGAGCGGTGTCTTCGGGCGCGTCACGCCCGATTGCCGATAGGCCTGAGGGCGTGCGACCTACTCCCAAGCCAAGGCCATGGTGACACCAGGCCCTTGCATGTAGATGCCGCGCATCGAGTGGGCAGGGGATGCCGCTCGGGGTATACTCGAACAGTTGAATCGTCGCACGCGCCGCATGGCGGCAACCACCGTCGGGAGACGCAGGGAGAAGAGCTTGATAGTCCTCGCTGACAAGATATCCAAGTCGTTTGGTGGCCAGGTCCTCTACAGCCAGGCCACGCTCCAGCTCAACGCGGGAGAGCGCTGGGCGCTCGTCGGGCCCAACGGCGCCGGCAAGACCACGCTGCTGCGCATCATCATGGGCCTCGAGTCGGCCGACGAGGGCTCCGTGAGCTTCGCGCGCGGCACCACGATAGGCTACCTGGAGCAGGAGACCAAGCTCGCTGGCGAGAAGAGCGCCCTCAAGGAGGTCATCGACTCGGCGACCGAGATCCGCACGCTGGGCAAGAGGCTCGGCGAGCTCGAGCATGCCATCTCGGACTCCAACGGCTCCGAGGACGGGCTCGAGGCGCTTCTCGAGGAGTACGGCCGCGTGCGCGACCGCTTCGAGAACGCCGGTGGCTACGAGCTCGAGAGCCGCGCCCGCCAAATCCTGTGCGGCCTGGGCTTTCCCGTCGTCGACCTCGACAAGCCTGCCCGCGAGTTCTCGGGCGGCTGGCAGATGCGCATCGCCCTCTCCAAGCTCCTGCTGCGCCACCCCGACCTGCTGCTGCTCGACGAGCCCACCAACCACCTCGACCTCGAGAGCGTCCGTTGGCTCGAGGGCTTCATCGCGGGCTACGACGGTGCGGTGCTGCTCGTCTCCCACGACCGCGCCTTCATGGACGCCTGCGTGAGCCACGTGGCAGCCCTCGAGAACCGCCGCCTCACCACCTACACCGGCTCGTACTCCAGCTACCTCAAGCAGCGCGAGGACAACCTCGAGCAGCTCAAGGCCAAGCGCGCCGCCCAGGAGCGCGACATCGCGCACATGCAGGTCTTCATCGACCGCTTCCGCTACAAGCCCACCAAGGCCAAGCAGGTCCAGGAGCGCATCCGCAAGGTGGAGCAGATCCGCGAGGAGCTCGTGGTCCTGCCCCAGCAGTCCAAGCGCGTGCACTTCCGCTTCCCGGAGCCCCCACGCACCGGCGACACGGTCGTGGAGCTCTCCGGAATCGCGAAGGCCTATGACCAGAACCTCGTCTACGAGGGGGTCGACCTCACCTTCTACCGCGGCGACCACGTGGCCCTCGTCGGCCCCAACGGTGCTGGCAAGTCGACCCTCATGAAGCTCATCTGCGGCTCCGAGGCTCCGACCGCAGGCACCGTCGAGCTTGGTCAGAACGTGACGCGCGCCTACTACGCCCAGCACCAGCTAGAGACGCTCAACCCTGCCAACACCGTTCTCGGCGAGATGGACGGCGTCGCCGCCGGCTGGACGACCTCCGAGGAGCGCCAGCTGCTCGGCGCCTTCCTCTTCCATGGCGACGACGTCGAGAAGCGCGTGAGCGTGCTGTCTGGCGGCGAGCGGGCGCGGCTTGCGCTGGCCAAGATGCTCGTCGCCCCTGACCCGCTGCTGTGCCTGGACGAGCCCACCAACCACCTCGACATCGGCTCGGTGGACGTGCTCGAGGAGGCCCTCAAGGGCTTCGCCGGCACCATCGTGCTCATCTCACACGACGAGCACCTCGTGCGCGCCGTGGCCAACAAGGTCGTCGACATACGAGACGGTCATGTCACCCTCTACGACGGCGACTATGACTACTACCTCTTCAAGCGAGCAGAGCTCGAAGCTCGTTCTGAGGAGGCAGTGGCTTCTCCCTCCGGCTCCCCACGAGCAAAGAGCACTCGTGGAAAGTCGCCGGAGGGAGAAGCCACTGCCTCAGCCAATTCGCCGCGCAGGTCCCATCCTGGATTCGCCGGCGCAGAGGGTGGCCCGACTCCCAGTGCGACTTCAAACCAGAAGGGCGCAGGGAGAAACGTCAAGACCAAGGAGCAGCGCAGGGCAGAGGCTGAGGCGCGCAACGCCGCCAACGCCAGGATGCGCAACACCAAGCGGCGGCTCAAGGAGGTCGAGAGCGCGCTCGAGCCCGCCCAGCGACGCTACAAGGAGCTCATGGACCTGATGGCCGACGAGGCGCTGTACAACGACGCCGCGAGATTCGACGCCTGCATGAACGAGTACACGGCGCTCTCCAAGAAGATCCCCGTGCTCGAGGAGGAGTGGCTCGAGCTCACGACGCGCCTTGAGGAGGGCATCGCCGATGACTAGCCTCGCCGGCGTCCCCCTGGCGCGCATCATCAACGCGGTGCTGGTCATTGCGGTGGTCGTGGTCTCGGCGTCCCTCCACGAGTTTGGTCACGCCTACGCCGCCTGGCGTTGTGGCGATCCCACGGCGGCCGAGCAGGGCAGGCTCACCATCAACCCCGCCGCACACGTGGACCCGTTCGGATCTGTCCTGCTGCCGCTCATCCTCTCGCTTGCCGGCGGCGTGACGCTGGCCTACGCGAAGCCGGTTCCCTATGACCCGCGGCGGCTGCGCGACCGCCGGCGCGACGAGGTGATCGTCGCCGTCGCCGGCCCGGCCATGAACCTCATCCAGGCAATCGTGGGCGCCGTGGCCTTCCGCATCGCCGCGCCGCACCTCGTCCCTTTGGGCAACGCGGGCACCTGGGCCGCGAGGGTGCTGCTCATGTACGTGAGCGTGAACGTATCGCTCATGCTCTTCAACCTCATACCGCTCCCGCCCCTCGACGGCTCGAAGATCCTCATGCCGCTGTTCAAGGGAGAGGCGCTCAGGCGCTACTATCAGGTGCAGCGCTACGCCATGCCCATCATGCTCGTGCTGCTCTTCGTGCTTCCCGAGTACCTGGGCATCGACCCCGTCGGCGCGTTCGTCGGGGGCATCGGCGGGCAGATCCTCGACCTTCTCTTGGGGGCCTAGATGAGCTACCGCGTGAGGACACAGGCATACTCCGGTCCGTTCGACCTGCTCCTGCAGCTCGTGACGAGGCAGAAGGTCGACATCGGCGCCATCTCCATCGCCGAGGTCGCCGACCAGTACCTGGCCGAGATCGAGCGCATGAGCGACATGGACCTCGAGGTCGCGAGCGACTTCGTCCTGGTCGCCTCGACGCTTCTCGACATCAAGGCCGCTTCGCTCGTGCCTGACGAGCCGGTCGTGCGGGGAGGCTTGGACGACGAGGACGAGGACCTCTCGGAGCTCTCCGCAGACGAGGCGCGCGAGGTGCTCATCGCTCGCCTCATCGCCTACAAGCAGTTTCGCAACGCCGGCGCCGCCCTTGGGGCGCGGATGGAGGCCGAGGGGCGCATGCTGCCCCGCACGGCCGGTCCCGACCCCGAGTTCCTGGGGCTCATGCCCGACTACCTCTCGGGCATCACGCTGCGCGGGCTCGCCGTCATCTGCGCGGACCTCGACAGCCGTCGCGAGAGCATCCTGCTGGAGGCCGAGCACATCGCGCCGCGACGCCTGCCCGTCGCGGTCACGGTGGCCTCGGTCGACCGCATGACGCGCCTCCACGCGGTCACCACCTTCTCCGAACTGCTCGCCGGCGACACCACGCCCGAGGTGGTCGTCGTGACCTTCCTTGCCGTGCTCGAGCTCTTCAAGCACGGCTCCATCAACATCGCCCAGTCTGAGACGTTCGGCGAGATCGACATCACGCGCGTCGAGGGCGCCCCTGCCTTCGAGTTCGACGAGTCGCTGCTCACGAGCGTGGGGGAGGAGTAGCCATGCCAGAGCTAGGACACATCGAGTCGGGAAGCCTCAAGGGGGCCATCGAGGCCATGCTGCTCGTCTCGAGCGACCCCGTCGCCGCCACGGACCTGGCCGGCGTGCTCGGCGTCGCTCCCGGCGAGGTTGCCGGCGCCCTTGCCGAACTCTCGTCGGAGTACGCAGACGCCAACCGTGGCTTCCAGCTTCGCGAGGTCGCCGGCGGCTGGAGGCTCTACACCCATCCGGCATACCATGAGCTGGTCGAGGCCTACGTGCTCTCCTGGGACACGCGGAAGCTCTCCCAGGCCGCCCTCGAGACGCTTGCGGTCATCGCCTATCACCAGCCCGTCACGCGCGAGGGGGTGCGCGCCGTGCGCGGCGTCAACTCCGACGGTGTCATTTCCTCGCTGGTCGACAAGGGACTCGTCCGCGAGCTCGGGCGCGACCCCGGGCACGGGCAGGCCATCATCTACGGCACGACCCAGGCGTTCCTCGAGCGCTTTGGCCTGCGCAGCCTGAGCGAGCTGCCCGACCTCGAGCAGTTCGCCCCCGACGAGGAGTCGCGCAAGTTCATCCGCGAGCGCCTCTCGGGCCGCAGCATCAACACGACCATCGACGAGCTCTCCCAGGACATGGACGAGGACCGCGCCCTCGCGGGCGACTTCGCCGACGATGACGACGTCACGGACGGCTCAGATGACTGACGAGCGCGTGGTCCCCATGCGCCTCCAGCGCTTCCTCGCCCGTGCCGGCGTGGCCAGCAGGCGCGGGTCGGAGAACCTCATGACCGCCGGGCGCGTCCGGGTCAACGGCGTCGTCGTGACCGAGCTGGGGAGCAAGGTCGACCCGCTCGTCGACGTGGTCGAGGTCGACGGCCGAGCCGTCCACATCGCCGACGAGCCCACCTACCTCGTCCTCAACAAGCCTGCGGGCTACCTCACGACCATGAGCGACCCCTATGGCAGGCCCTGCGTCTCGTCGCTCGTGCCGGTCGACGAGCACCCCGGCCTCTTCCCGGTGGGCAGGCTCGACATGGACACGACGGGGCTCTTGCTCTTCACCACCGACGGCGACGCCGCGCAGGAGATGCTGCACCCCTCCCATCACGTGGACAAGCACTATGTCGCCCTGGTCACGGGCGTTCCCACCGAGGGAGAGCTCGACGTGCTGCGCGCGGGGGTCGTCCTCGACGACGGGCCCTGCCAGCCCGCCGAGGTGGAGCTCCTGGGCACGGCCGAGCGTGGCGCACGCGTGGGCCTGCGCATCTTCGAGGGCCGCAAGCATCAGGTGAAGCGCATGCTTGACGCCATCGGGCACCCCGTCCTGGAACTGCACCGCGACGCTTTCGGCCCAATCAGCGACCCGGGCCTCCCCGAGGGCTCGTGGAGGCCGCTCACCCAGGAAGAGATCCATTCGGTACGTTCCCTCGTCAACCGCGCCGCCCCGGCGCGCAGCTCGAGGGCCTAGGAGAGAGGAGGCCAGCATGCGCGTCGCCATCGACGGGCCGGCCGGCTCCGGAAAGTCAACCGTCGCCCATGCCATCTCCGACCGGTGTGGCATGACCTTCCTTGACACGGGCGCGATGTATCGCGCCGTGACCTGCGAGTGCGCGCGCCTCGGCATCGCGGTGGACGACATCGAGGCGGTCACGAGGGTCGCCGAGGAATGCCGCATAGAGTTTGGCATGTCGGACGCGGGCCAGACGGTCTTCATGAACGGCCGTGACGTCACCCGCGAGATCAGGACTCCCGAGACCGACCGCAACGTCTCGGCCGTCTCGGCCATCCCCGCCGTGCGCGCGGCCATGGTCGAGCGCCAGCGGGGTCGCGAGGGGGACGTGGTCGCGGAGGGCCGTGACATCGGGACGGTCGTGTTCCCTGACGCCGAGGTCAAGGTCTTCCTCACGGCCGACCCCGAGGCCCGCGCGCACCGCCGTGCCGTGCAGCGCCAGGGAGGCGACACCGCCAAGGACGACGCGACCAGGACGGACGCCGACGAGGAGCGCCGCATCCTCGAGGACCTCAAGCGTCGAGACCAGCTCGACTCCTCCCGCGAGGCCTCGCCGCTCAAGCCGGCGGAGGACGCACACCACATCGACTCGTCCCTGCTCACGGTCGACGAGGTGGTCTCGCGGGTCATCGCCCTGCACCCACGTCTTGGTGAGCTGGAGCGTCAGGCCTCTGCCGCCCAGGCGCCCGAGCCTGCGAGGCCGGCGATCGAGCCCAAGGACGACGATGCCGTTGCCGCCCCCAAGGCCGAAGCCCCCAAGGCCAATGCCAAGAGGGAACAGGGGCCCATGCGCCCTTTTGCCGGTAACACGCCCGACGACTACTACGACCATGCCATCGCCGACTGGCCCATTACCGGCCGTGCGTTTCTCTGGCTGGTCATCATGGTCGTTGGCGCGCTGAGCAAGCTGCTTTGCCCCTGGCGAATCGAGGAGGCCCACAAGCTCTGGGACGACAAGAGCGGGCGCATGCTCATCATGAACCACTGCTCGATGGTCGATCCGGTCATCCTGGTCGTCTCGGCGTACATGCACGGAATCAAGTGCAGGCCCATCTTCAAGAGCGAGTTCAACAGCAACGCCCTCACCACGTGGCTCTTCAGCAGGGTCGGCGCTATCCCCGTCAAGCGCGGGACCGCCGACATCAAGGCGGTGCGCCGTGCCGCCGATGCCCTCAAGCGCGGCGAGTGCGTCCTGGTGTTCCCCGAGGGGACCCGCATCCGCGATGACGAGCGCCACGAGATTCACGGCGGCTTCTCGCTCATGGCCCAGATGGCCAAGGCTGCCGTGCAGCCCTTCGCCATCGTGGGCGCACGCAACATCAAGCCTGTCGGCGCCCTGCTGCCGCGGCCCTTCTGCCCCGTCTACATCAAGGCGGGCGACAAGATCACGTTCGAGGAGCTGGGCGTGAAGCGGCGCAAGGAGCAGGTCGAGACCATGGAGCGCGTCGCCATGGACCGCGTCTTCCAGCTCCGTGACGAGCTGCGCGCCGAGCACCCGGGAAGGCTCTAGCCATGGCGGGCGTCTGCGTGCGCATAGCCGACGAGGCCGGGGCCTGCTACGGGGTCGAGCGCG
>SUUD01000138.1 GCA_015062715.1 Olsenella sp.
TGCCGGCCGTGGGGGCAAAGAGCGCACAGAGCGCCTCGTCGGATATGTTGGGCTCCATCTCCTCGAGCTCGGCGCGTTCGATGATGCGCAGGCCCTCGACGCCGTTCTTCTCTCCGCGCTCGAGGAGCTCCTGCAGTCCGGACCGGCCGTCCTCGGTGGTGCAGACCACCAGCGAGCCGCGGCGCTCGTAGGCCACGCCGAGCTCCTCGCAGAGCGGAAACATGAGCCGATTGCCCTCGACGTTGAACTTGGCCATGAGCGAGCCGGGCTGGGCGTCATACCCCGCATGGACGAGGGCGGCGTTGGCCTTGGAGGTCCCCTCGCACACGTCGTCCGCACGCTCGACGACGAGCACGTCGCAGGCCCTTCTCGAGAGCTCGCGGGCGACCGAGCAGCCCGACACCCCCGCGCCTATGACCACGACGTCATGTACAGGTTCCGGCATGCCTCTCCTTCCGCCGCACCGATGCATGAGCCGATGGTATCGCTTGTACATTGGCAAGCAGACAAGTAATCGCGGAGCTGCGTGATGCGAGCCGCGAGCGGGGCCGCATTCCAAATGCCACTGGGGCATACGCCTATGCCAAGAGGGGTCAGTCGCCCAGGAGCTCGGTCAGCTCGAGCCACTCGTCCTCGAGCGCGGCTATCTCATCCTCGATGGAGGCTATCTCGTTCTGGATGGCGAGGAGCCCCTCGTAGTCGGTTGGGTCATGGGCCGCCAGGCGTGCCCGCGCCTCATCCGGGGCTCCGGCGCGCCTCTCGAGCATGCGGGACACCGCGGCAAGCCGCTTGGAGGCCTCGCGCCGCTCCTTGTTCGACAGCCCCGCGGCTCCCCCCTCCCCCAAAGCTGAGTTGTCGGCAGCAACATCGCTCCGTGTCTGGGCTTGGGATGCCTGTCGTCTGGGGTCGCCGTCTTCTGAGGGGCCCTTCGACCGATTTCGCGCAGCGCTGAGGTCAAGGGAACCATCTGAGACCTCCGAGCGATCCAGGAGTCGCAGGAACTCGTCAACCCCGCCCGGCACGTGGCGAATGGTGCCGTCGATCAGCGCGAACTGGTCGTCGGTCACGCGCTCCATGAGGCTGCGGTCGTGGGTGACCAGAAGCAGCGTGCCCGGCCACTCGTCGAGCAGGTCCTCCATGACGGCGAGCATGTCCGTGTCGAGGTCGTTGCCCGGCTCGTCGAGGACCAGCACGTTGGGTTCGTCTATGAGCACGCACATGAGGGCGAGGCGTCGTCGCTGGCCGCCTGAGAGGTCGCAGATCCGGGTCGAGAGCTCACGCTTCTCGAAGCCGAGGCTCTCGAGCATCTTCTCGGGCGTCATGGGCTTGCCGTCGATGACGAAGTGACGCCGCCTGTGGGCGAGCAGCTCCGAGACGCGCCAGTCCTCATACGGTGCGAGCGCCTCGAGGCGCTGGTCGAGGATGCCGAAGCGCACGCTGTCGCCGATCTTGACCCTGCCTGCAGACGGCCGGAGCCTACCCGTCATGAGACCCAGGAGCGTCGTCTTGCCGGCGCCGTTCTCACCCAGGATCCCCAGGCGCTCGCCGGGGCCTATGAGCCAGTCGATATCGTGGAGGACCACGTTAGGCCCGTCCTCGTCCTCATACGCCGCGCCTGCGCCGTGCATCTCGATGACCTGCTTGCCCAGGCGGGCCATCGCCAGGCGCTTGAGCTCGAGCGGGTTGCGCATGGGCGGCACGTCCGCGATCATGGCGCGCGCCTCCTCGATGCGGAACTTGGGCTTGCTCGTGCGTGCCTGCGCCCCGCGCGACAGCCAGGCCAGCTCCTTGCGCAGGACGTTGCGGCGCTTGGTCTCGGCGACGGCGGCCTGGCGCGAGCGCTCGACGCGCTGCTGGATGTAGGCGGAGTACCCGCCCTCGAAGGGCTCTATGCGGCCGTCATGGACCTCCCACATGTCAAGGCACACCTCGTCGAGGAACCAGCGGTCGTGCGTGACGACCAGAAGCGCGCCCGACCCAGCCTGCCAGCGGTGCCTGAGGTGGTCGGCGAGCCAGGTGATGGTGCGCAGGTCGAGATGGTTTGTGGGCTCGTCGAGCAGCACGACGTCCCAGGTTCCCACGAGCACGCGTGCGAGGTCGACACGACGGCGCTGACCGCCCGAGAGCTCTCCCACCCGCGAGCTGCGGTCGATTCCCTCGAGCAGGGCGTCCATGATCGCGCGGATGCGCGCGCTCGAGGCCCACTCGTACTCGGGCACGTCGCCCACCACGGCGCGGATGACGTCGCTTTCGTCGTCAAGGTCGTCGTCCTGGGCGAGCAGTCCCAGGCTCGTGCCGCCACGCATGATGACGCGGCCGGCATCGGGCTCGACCCGCCCGGCGATGACGTCGAGCACGGTGGTCTTGCCGTCGCCGTTGCGACCGACGATGCCGATGCGGTCGCCCTCGTTGACGGCGATGGTCTGGTCGACCAGCACGCGCTTGCCGGGCCACTCGTGGCTCACGCCCTCCATGCCGATGAGGATGCCCATCCTAGGAATCAGTCCCTTCAGCGAGATCGCGCAGGAGCGCAATCTCGCGCGCATATCCCTCGAGCTCGTTGGGCGTCTCGAGCACCATGGGCAGCCCCCTCAGGCGCTCGTTTCGCACGATGTTGGCAAACGTGTTGACGCCCAGCTCCCCCTCGCCAATGCGCTCGTGTCGGTCCTTGTGCGAGCCGAGCGGGTTCTTCGAGTCGTTGAGGTGCAGGGCCCTGAGCCGCGAGAGGCCGATGACGGCGTCAAACTCGTCGAGGACGCCCTCGAGGTCGTCCACGATGTCATAGCCCGCGTCGTGGACGTGACAGGTGTCAAGGCACACCCCCAGGCACTCCGGGTGCCGGACGCCCGCGATGATGGCGGCAAGCTCCTCGAAGCCCCTTCCGATCTCGGTGCCCTTCCCCGCCATGGTCTCGAGCAGCACGGTCGAGGAGAGCGACGGGTCGAGCACCTGGTCGAGCCCCTCGACGATGAGCTCGATGCCACGCTCGGAACCCTGTCCCACAT
The DNA here is from genome assembly GCA_015062715.1 of Olsenella sp. Classification (GTDB taxonomy): domain Bacteria; phylum Actinomycetota; class Coriobacteriia; order Coriobacteriales; family Atopobiaceae; genus SIG37. The sequence continues at coordinate 3,006 of SUUD01000138.1, forward strand.
GAGAGCCGGGATGGAAGTTGTAGTAGGTCCCGCCCAGAAGCTCGAGCTTGGCGAGGTCCTCGCGCATGGCGCGTACGCCAAACTCGCGAACGTCCTCCTTGGCGGAGCAGAGGTTCATGGTGTAGGGGGCATGGGCAACCAGGGGCCCAAAGCCGCGCCCCTCCATGAGCTCGACAAGGGCTGCCGCATCTGTTGGGTCGTAGTCACGGGCGTTGCCGCCCCGGGGGTTGCGCGTGAAGAAGGCAAAGGTCGTGGCGCCAATGGCAACGGCATCGTGCCCCATGGCGAGCAGGCCCCCCGACGCGGAGAGGTGACATCCCAGATGGAGGCCCATCGGCTATGCCCTCCCGGACCGCTTCTGCGCGATGAGCCTGGCAACGCGGCCCACGATGGCGTGCGCGACGTCATCCTTGCCCATGAGCTCGAGCGGCTCCGTGCCCTCGGCGGTTACGAGCGTCACGCGGTTGGTGTCCGAGCCAAACGTCGACTCGGGGCGCGAGACGTCGTTGGCCACGATCATGTCGCAGCCCTTGCGGGCGAGCTTGGACGTGGCGTTGGCGATGAGGTCGTTGGTCTCGGCGGCAAAGCCCACCACGACGCGGTCGCCAGAGTCGGCCGAGAGCGTGGCGAGGATGTCTGCCGTCTCGACAAGCTCGACGGACGAGAGGTGCTCGTGCGCCTTCTTGAGCTTGTGATCGGCGGGCGATGCGGGCGTGTAGTCGGCAACGGCTGCGGCCAGGACCGCGGCGTCGGCGCCGGCGAAGGCGGCGACCGTGGCTTCCAGCATCTGCGCGGCGCTCGTCACGCCCACCAGGTCGACGCCACGGGGTGCCGCAAGCGAGGTGGGCCCAGAGACGAGCGTGACCTGGGCCCCGGCATCACGGGCCGCCCGGGCAAGCGCATAGCCCATCTTGCCCGAGCTCGCGTTGGCGATGTAGCGCACCGGGTCGATGGCCTCGTGCGTGGGGCCTGCGGTGATGACGACATGACGGCCCGCAAGGGGTCGGCCGAGGATGGTCCCCCGCAGAAGGCTGAGGGCGTCCTCGACGATGGCGTCGACCGGGGCGAGCTTGCCCGCACCGGAGGTTCCGCACGCCAGGCGGCCCTCGACCGGAAGGACCAGCCGCACGCCATGGCGCTCGAGCGTCGCGAGGTTCTCCTGCGTGGCGGGGTTGTCCCACATGCGCGTGTTCATGGCCGGTGCCACGAGCACGGGGCACGCGCAGGCGAGCAGCGTGGCGCTCACGCAGTCGTCGGCAATGCCATGGGCCACCTTGGCCATGACGTTTGCCGTGCAGGGGCACACGAGGGCGATGTCTGCCCATTCCGAGAGCTCGATGTGCGGAATGGCAGACTCGGGGTGATCGAAGAGGTCGAGCGCCACGGCATGTCCCGTGAGCGCCTCGAAGGTGACGGGCCCCACGAAGCGTGCGGCCGCCTTGGTCATGGCGACGCGCACCTCGGCGCCGGCGACCTGGAGCCCACGCAGGACCTCGCAGGCCTTGTATGCGGCGATGCCGCCGGTGACGCACAGAAGGACGTGCCCGGCCAACCTACTCATCCTCCTCGTCGAGGACGAGGATGCGACGGCAGTAGGGGCACTCGACGATGCCGCGCTTGCCCTTGAGGTCAGAGTAGCTCGAGGGCTGGAGCGCGACGCGGCAGGCGGTGGGGCGGTTGCCCACCAGCTGCTCGACGCCCTGTCCGCCAAAGCGCTTGACGGCAGCCACGTAGCGGTTGTAGGTAGCCTCGGGAATGGCCTCCACCAGCTGGGCACGCTCCTCGTGCAGCCCCTTCCTGCGGACGAGCAGCTCGTTCGCGTCACGCTTGAACGACTCGACGAGCGCCTTCTCCTGTTGTTCGAGCTTGCCCTTGAGCTGCGCTGCGCGCTCCTCCTTGGCGAGGTAGCCCTCGAGCTGCTCCTCAAGGCCTGCGTGGTCGAAGTCGAGCTTCTCGAGTCGCTTGGCGAGGTTGGTGAGCTTGAGCTCGAGGTCCGAGAGTGCGCGGTAGTCGCTCTGGGCTTCGACGGCCGTCGCCTGGGCCTCGGTCACCCGCTCCTCGGTCGCGGAGCGCTCGAGGCGGTTGTCGGCGATCTCCATCTCGACGTCCTTGCGCAGGCCCGCGAGGTGCGAGAGGTCGCGGGAGAGGCCCTTCAGCGCGGTCTTGACCTGGGCGGCCTTCTCGCGTTGGGGCAGCTCCTCGAGTCCCTTGTTGATGCGCGCGAGCTCGAGGTCCACCTCCTGGAGGCGCAGCAGCATCTGGCCTTCGCCCATGTCAATCTCCCCCGTTCGAAACGATATGCCCTGAAACTGCAAAGGTGCTTATGAGTATAGCGGTGCTACCGCCTGAGGTCTGCCGCGATGCGCAGCAGCGCCGCCGCGAAGGCGTCGAGCTCTGCCGCGGGGACCCGCTCGTCGAACGAGACGCGCAACGAGCCGAAGGCGAGGTCGCGGGGTATGCCCATGGCGCTCAGGACGTGGCTTGGGTCGAGCGAGGCGCTCGAGCAGGCGCTGCCGGCCGAGACTTCGAACCCCGCCTCGTCGAGGTGGAGCAGCAGCGACTCGGAGTCGCAGCCCTCAACCATGACGCTCACGATGCCCGGCAGCCGGTCGTCACCCACGTCGACCCCGGCGGTCGGCACGATCCCCGTCTCGTCGGCACACAGGGCCGCGTACAGGCGCCGCGCCCGCCTTGCGACCTCGGGGCGCACGCGTGGCATCTCCCCCACGACAAACCGCGCGACCTCGGCGAAGGTGACCGCGCCGCAGACGTCCTGCGTGCCCGGGCGGC
>SUUD01000139.1 GCA_015062715.1 Olsenella sp.
GCCCCACATGTTCGCGGGGTTGTCATCCCAGGGCGCGTACGTCTGGCTCTTCCCGGTCCCTATGACGCACTCGATGGAGCTGCCGTCGTCGAAGTAGACGGTCACCCAGTCGAAGACGTTGCCGAAGGTGCTCGTCATGCAGACGACGTAGCGGCCGTCGAGCACCCCGAAGCCACGGGCGTCGTACGTCCCGCCGTGGCTTGCGAAGTACTCCTCGAACTGCCCCTCCGGCGCGGCGCGCGACTGCCCGAAGAGGACGGGGCCGAAGCGGGTCGCGAGGGTGCCCAGCCTGACGCCGTTGTAGTACTCGGGGACCTCGATGATCGTCCCTGAGACGAGCCCGGGGAAGTGCAGGTAGACCGGCGAACCCCAGACGGGTCCTGACGTCACGGGGGCGCCCTTGGGGCCGGCGTGCTCGATGAGCTCGCCGTTGCCTATGTAGATGGCGACGTGGCCGGGCCACCAGAGGACGTCCCCGGGGATGGCGTCCTCCGGCGAGACCTGCTCGAAGCGCGAGTCGTTGTGTATGTCCCATGAGCTGTGCGACAGGGTGACGCCCGCCTGGGCGTAGCAGTGCATGACGAGGCCCGAGCAGTCGGTCGGGTCCCCGACCTGGGAGGGGTGGCCCCCAAGCAGGTAGGTCGAGCCCGACGCGAGCCACGCCCGTGCCGCAGCGACGATCGCCTGGTAGCCGCCGCCGAACCGCGGCCTCTCCTGGCTCGCCGCGCCCGTCGTGGCGCCCGCGATGGCGATCGCGACGACGAGGGCGACCGTCACGGCAATCGGTGTCGCCACCGAGGAGACGAGCGCGGCGAGCATGCCACCTCCCACATGGCCGAGCAGCCTTATGGGGGCCATCACGGTCGTGGTCCCAGCCGCGGCGGCCTTCCCCGAGGAGCGCGTCGCGCCGCGCGCGAGGCGGGCGCGCGAGCGGGCCTGGGCCATCCTGCGCTGCGCCCGGGCCAGCGGGCTTGCCGAGGGCCCTCCGGCGGCCGTCCTGACGGCCCCGCCCGCCACGTCGCCGAGGCGTCCCGCGCCACCTGCCGCGGCGCCCCCAAGCCTGCCGGTCGCCCTGCCCGCCTCGCCGAGGGTGCCCTGTGCCTGGGCACCGGCGTCGTGCGGGTCGACGGATCCGGCGTCGTCCGATGCCCGCAGCGTCGCATTGCGGACGCCCCGGACCGCGCGGGAGGCGGTCCTGCGCGCCCCGTCGCCCCAGTGGCGGGTTGCCTCCCATGCCGCGCCACGTGCGGGGCCCTGAGGGGAGGGGTCGCCCTCCCCGGAGGCGGACGGCAGGGGGGAGTCGGCCCTGAGGCCGCCCTCCCGGGACGGCGCCGGGCGCAGCGAGAGCGACCTCGCATCCTCGTAGGCGCGGGCGACGCCCGCCGTCGCGGAGTCGGCGCCGAGGGACGTCACGGGGACGTCCACCAGCGCACCCCTCGCCTGGGCACGCTCCAGCTCGCCCGACACGAGGCCGCGGGCGGCCTCGACGCGCCTCGAGGCGGCCTGCACCCCGTCACCCCACCCGAGGGTGGGCGACGAGGAGCGCACGAGATCGCTGCCGGACTGGCTGCCGATGGTCGTCAGTGCCATGCGCTACTCCGTCCTCCTGCGTGCGAGCCAGCGTGAGAGGGAGCGGGCACTCGGGAGCTCCGCCTCGGGATGCGCGGCCGCGAGCACGTCACGCAGCTCCCTGGCCGTTGGGGCCTCCCCGCCGGCCTTGAGGAGCAGCTCCGCTATCTCGTCCGCGTAGGCGTCGAAGGCGCTCCCGGACGACCGGGGCGTGGGCGCTGGCGCGGGAGGCTGGGCAGGTACGGGATGCTGGGCAGGCGCGGCGTCTTCCGTCTGGGCCTGGGCGCCTGCCCTCTCCACCGCCTCCATCGCCGCCCTCTGCGCGGCGTAGTCCTCCGGCGAGGTCGAGAACATCGTGTAGAGGCCGTTGCCCCTCGGGAACTCGTCGAAGATCGGGACGCGGGCGCCGTCGGCGATGAGCAGGCCCTCGCCCGGGCGCCCCGTCTCTCCGATGTAGCCCACCTCCTGCGCGGACAGGCCCTTGGTCGCCGCCCAGAAGGCGCGGTCGGCGTCGGACTGCCTCAGCAGCAGGAAGAAGCCCGACTGGTCGAGGATGGTCTTGGCGTCGCCGTCGCCCGCCATCGCCTCGGCGCTCTGCGTCATGCCCGTGCAGATGAGGCCGTACTTGGCGCCCTCGCGCCAGAGGCGGGCGAGGTAGGCGAGGATGGACGGGTGGGCGAAGAGGGCCTGGATCTCGTCGATGTAGAGCCAGGTGCGGACGCCGCGCTGGTGGTTGACGAACATGCGCTGGCGGACCGCCTCGAGGTTGCCGAGCATGGTGAAGACGCGCATGTCGTTGGGGACGTCGGCGGTGTCGAAGCTCACCAGGCGGGACTTGCCGAACGCGACGCTCGACTGGTGGTTCATGAACGACAGGGGCCCCGTGACGTAGCGGTCGAGGACGAGGGCGAGCCTGCGCGCCTCGTTGGCCCCGACGCCCTCGTAGGCCTCCAGCGCCGCGGCGAAGTCGCCCAGGACGGGCTGCCGCCCGGACATGTCGGAGCCCAGGAGGCTCCTGTAGGTGGCGTCCACGACCGCCGAGATGATGGAGCGCTCCTCCTGGGAGAGCGGCTGGCCGCCCTCCGCCTTCAGGGCGCTCACCATGGCGAGGAAGGCGTCGATCTTGCCCACGACGCCCTCCGAGAAGGACTGGTCCGACGTGAGGTCGAGCTCGAAGGGGTTGACGAACGTGTCCGAGCGCGGCCCGAAGCGGTAGCGGGTGCCGTGCAGGCTGTTGACGAGGAAGGCGTACTCGCCGGTGATGTCGCAGATGTAGATCTCGTCGCCGGGGTACGCCAGCACCGTGTTGGTCTGCTCCTTCTTCACGAGGAAGGACTTTCCCGAGCGCGTCATCCCGCAGATGAAGCCGTGCGGGCTCATGAGGCTCTTGCGGTTGCAGATGACGAGGTTCTGGGAGAGCTTGTTCTGGCCGTAGTAGCCGCCGCCCTCCTGGTCGAGCTCCTGGGTGGTGAAGGGGACCAGCATGGTGGCCTCCTTGGTGGTGAAGTCGCGCTGGACGTCCACGTGGTTGTGGGCGAGCGGCAGGACGCTGTTCATGCCCTCGCGCTGGCGGAGCGCCAGCGGCGTCAGCTCGATGCCCTGCTGGCGGGCGGCGCGGATGAGGTCGACCACCTGGGCGTCCAGGGCCTTGCGGTCGGCGGCGCAGGTCCAGACCAGGCCGGTGAAAAGGTAGAGGCGCTGGTTGCGGTGGAGCAGCTGGTCGATGACGTCGCGGTTCTCGCCCTGGATCTGCTCGAGCTCGGGCGGGATGATGGTGTAGTCGTAGCCCTGCTTCACCGCCCTCTGCTGGTTCTCGATGATGTCCTTCTGGATCCAGGCGTTCTGCCGCTTCGCCATGGCGACCGCCTTCGCCTTGTCGACGGGCTGCAGATGCCAGGAAACCGCCATGGGGACCTGCAGGTCGAGCAGCGACGAGATGGAGCGGTCCGTGAGCTCGGAGGCGAACGACTCGCGCATGACGAGGACCTGGCACCAGGTACCGTCCGAGCGGTAGCAGGTAGAGTCGCCGCCCGCGGGGCGGAAGTCGAGCGAGGTCGGGCACACGAAGTCCTTCGAGGTGAGGGGCGAGCGGATGGAGAGGTCGCGCTCGTAGTCGAAGGAGAACGGGATGCCGGGCCTCAGTATCGACGACACGAGTGCCAGCCGCTCGGCCCCGTCGAGCAGGTGCGTGCGGCTCTTGATCACGGAGGCCTCGAGCTGGCCCCGGACGCCCGCGCGGACGCCCGCGAGCAGCTGCCGGGCCCTGTCGGCGTTCTCGGCCTCGACGGCATAGGTGATGTAGTGCTCGCGGCGGATGTTGGAGGAGCCCTCGCGGACCTTCTCGTTGAGGATGGCGTTGTACTCGCTGGCGAGCTCGGCGTTCTCGCCGGACGCGTCGAAGAAGGCGCGCCTGCCTATCTCCTCGGCGGTGAGCGGCGTGTTCGTGACGAGGTACTGGACCATCGTGCTCGAGTCGAAGTAGTCGTTGAGCTGAGCCATCGCCTCGAAGATCGCCCTCTGGTCGTCCTCGCGCGCCGACTGGTAGCTCACGTCGGAGAAGCGCAGCGTCTCGCTGAACAGGCCCTCCTCGACCTCGCACAGGCCGTTGCGGAACATCCGCTCGAAGCCGACGGCGTTGTAGACGTCGGTAGCGGCCGCGCGGCGCTCCCGGCTCTTGCGCGTGCGGTCCCGGAGCTCCTGGTCGCGCTCGCGGAGCCTCTGGTTCACGCTCTTCGCACGGGCGCGCTCGTCCCTCGCCGCCGACCTCGCCTCGGCGTCGGCCTCGCGGCCCGCCTTGCGGGCCTCGCGCATGGCCTGCCTGAACTCCCTCTTGGCGCGGCGCCTCTCGGCGCGGGTGAGCGACCCCTGCCCCGGGCCGCCGGTGACCGCCGCGACGAGCGAGGCGAGGGCGGACCCGTCGACGTCCGGGACCCTACTCGTCTCGCTCGCCGGGCTCCCAGAGCTCGATTCCGCGTCGTCTCGAGAGCCTTCGGTAAACCTTGGTGACATTCGTCCTCCTTGCGTCCGCGAGCCCGGCCATGGCGAAGCGGCCTCGGTTCGCGTAGGTCATGCGGTTGCCCGCCGTCCAGTGCCTCCACATGAGCGGCAGCCACCGCTCGAAGGGCATGCCCTCGATCTTCGCGAAGCCCAGGGCCCAGAAGGGCATGCTGGCCATCATCGCGAGCGGGGCGACGTAGTCGAAGGGAACCCCGAGGAGCAGCCACGAGCCCGCGCCCACCGCCACCGACGCGGCGATGGCGAGCGACGCGCACGCGAGGGTGCGCCTCGAGAGTCCCGCGAAGACCTTCCCCTCGTACTTGGTCAGGTCCTGGTGGATGTCGGTCGAGAGCATCTCTAGATCCCGTTGATGGAGGGAAGGCTTCCGAAGAACGACGCCGCGGCGATGATGATCGCCCCGCCTGCGATCCACTTGATGGCGGACGAGATCTGCCCGCCGGACGGGTCGGTCTGCGCGATGCCGAAGTTCACCGCCCCGTAGACGATGAAGACCGCCCCCATGAAGGTCACCGCCGACTGGACGGTGGAGATGATGCTGCTCAGCACTTCCTGCTCCTCTCGGTAATGTGGGTGAGTTTTGGGAAACACCCCCCAGGCCGTCGCGACGGCCGTCCCACGTGCTATCTTTCGGTTGACGGTGCTTTGCGGCACCGCCTTTTCCCTAGCCGTCCGCCGACTTGTCCCAGGGAGTGGAGACCCGTTACAAAGGACCTGCGCGGCGGGCGGCGAACGTCACTTCCTCTCCTCGGCGCCCTCGCCTTCCATCGCGTCCCCCTTCCCTTCCCTCGTACGCGCCATCGCGGCGGCTCCCCTGAGCCGCCTGGTCTCCGTCCGGCGCCGCTCCAGCTCGGCAGAGGCCCTCTCGAGCTGTGCCGAGGCGGCGTCGCGCCTGGCGCCGGCCTCCTCGACCTCCCTGCGCGCCTCCCGGGCTCGCCGCTCGTCGCCCGCCGCCTCCGCCTGCCTGAGCCTTGCCGAGGCCTGGCGCAGGTCGCGCATGGCGGCACGCCTCGCGCGGTAGGCCTCCGAGGTGTCGCAGGTGGCCTCCCACTCGGAGAGCCAGGCGTCGGCGGCCTCCCCGAGCGGCTGTCCGGCGCGTCGCCACGCGACGTAGTCGAACCTGCGCTTCGCGGGCGGGCGTGCCTGGTAGACGGGGTCGTAGCGCGGGTGCTCGAAGCACCAGGACTTGTCGTCCTCG
>SUUD01000140.1 GCA_015062715.1 Olsenella sp.
GCCGTGCCGGTGGTAGGTGATGGTCGAGACGCCCGACGCCAGCACGTCGGACGCCAGCGCGATGCCGATGGCCGTGAACGAGTCAATCCCAAGAAAGGATATGAGCATAGGTGCGATGAACACGGCCGCCGATAGCCCGGCAAAGCCCGTGCCCAAGCCGGCGAGAAGCCCGGCCGTCGCGGCGACGACGATCTGCTGCATGCACGCTCTCCTTTCTCCGCAAGTGTAGCGGAGACGGCCCCGCACCGGTGGTGCGTTGATGCCGTCGGGACACCATCTCCGGAGGATTTGTCCCACGAGGGCGAGTCATGAGCGCAGCGAATGAGCGAGCAGAGCGAGCGCCGAGCCCAAGTGGGACAAATCCTCCGGGCCGAGTGTCCCAGAGTGGGACAAATCCTCCGGGCCGAGTGTCCCAGAGTGGGACAAATCCTCCGGGGTAAGTGTCCCGGGATGCCATACCTGCCTTTGTCGTGGAGGAACGTGACCTGCTAGCTGCCTGTGCTAGACTGCAAAGGTTACTAGGCTTCTCAGCAGAAAGGTGCTAATCCATGGCAACTCTGGGCATCACCGACCTTAGGGCCGGCCTCGGCGTCAACATCAAGGGCAAGGACTGCGTCATCATCGAGGCGCAGCACGTCAAGCCGGGCAAGGGCAACACCTACGTCCGCACCAAGTACCGCGACATCCGCACCGGCCGCGTCAACGAGGAGAACTTCCAGCAGTCCGCCAAGTTCGAGTCGGTCAACATGCAGACCCGCGAGATGCAGTACCTCTACAACGCCGACGGCATCTACTACTTCATGGACAACGAGACCTACGAGCAGGTCGAGGTCGGAACCGACATGATCGGCGACAACGCCAAGTGGCTCAAGGACAACGACATCTGCCTGCTCCAGTATGCCAACGACGTGCTCTTCAACGTCCAGCCGCCCATGTTCATCGAGGTCGAGATCACCGAGACCGACCCCGGCTTCAAGGGCGACACCGTCCAGGGCGGCACCAAGCCCGCCACCATCGAGACCGGTGCCGTCGTCCAGGTGCCCCTCTACCTCAACGTGGGCGAGCGCATCAAGGTCGACACCCGCGACGGCAAGTTCGTCCAGCGCGTCTAAGGCACACCTCTCCCCACGGAAGGACGTGACATGGAAGAGATCCTCATCAGCGGCATCGGCATCTCCAAGGACGTCATCGCCGCCATCGTCACCGAGGCGGCCGAGAAGGTCGACGGCGTCGTGCGCGTTGGCGGCAACGACATCGCCTCGAGCCTCATCTCGGTCTTCACGGCCAAGCCGGTGCAGATGGACCGCGCGGTCGAGTCCGAGATCGTCGACGGCTCCCTCATGGTGACGGTGCACCTGGCCGTCTTCTTCGGGTACCGCTTCACCAAGCTGGCCGAGGACGTTCGCGCGGCCGTCGCCGAGGCCATCCGCATGCACGTGGGCGTCGAGGTCGGGGCCGTCAACGTCTGCATTGACAGCCTCGTGTTCCCCAAGGAGTAGGCACCCGTGTCACAGGACTTTTCGCAGGGCCGCTCGCCGCGGCGTCACACGCGCTTTGGCGAGCGTACCACCGCACGCGCCCAGGCCCTCCAGCTGCTGTTCCAGGCGGAGGCCACGGGCCGTGACGTCGAGGACGTCCTCGCGGGCGACTACGCGCTGGAGCAGGGGCCGCTTGACGCCTATGGCGAGCAGCTCGCGCTCGGCGCCGCCGGCATGACGCCCCAGATCGACGCCCTGCTCGCGCGCATCTCGCCCAACTGGCAGCCCGACCGCATGCCCGCGGTCGACCGCAACCTGCTGCGCCTGGCCATCTACGAGCTGGTCGCGGTCGACGAGGTCGACACCGCCGTCGCGATTGACGAGGCGGTCGTGCTGGCAAAGGCCTACGGCACCGACGACTCGTCGCGCTTCGTGAACGGCGTGCTGGGTCGGGTCGCCACCGACCTCGCGGCCGGCCGCGACCTCTTTGGCGAGGATGACAAGGCGGGCGACGAGGCGGCCGACTACGAGGGCGCGGAAGCGCCGGACGGGGAGTGACGCCATGGCACGCATCGACACCTCCGGCTACAAGACCTTCGAGGACATCACCGCCCGCCTCGACGAGATCGTGACCACGGTCCGCGACAAGGACACCTCGCTCGAGCACTCGCTCGACCTCTTCGACGAGGCCATCAGCCTGGGCTCGCGCGCCGTCGAGATGGTCGACCGCATCGAGTTCTCCGACGCCGAGAAGGAGCTGCTCGAGGCGGAGGGCGAGGTCGCGCCTGCGACCGGCGACGCCGAGGCGCCCGAGGCCGAGGCTGCGCCTTCCGATGGCGAGCCGCCGGCCTCCGACGAGGCCTAGCCCCATGGCCCGCGTCCGCCTTGACGAGGAGCTCGTCAGGCAGGGTTTCTTCTCCAACGCCGACGATGCCGCCCGCCACGTGATGGCGGGCGACGTGTCTACCACCAACAGGCGCCTCTCGTCCCCGGGCGAGCAGGTGCGTCCCGGCATCGAGCTGCACGTGCGCGGGCACATTCCCTACGTGAGCCGCGGCGGCCTCAAGCTGGCGGGCGCCCTCGATGCCTTTGGCGTCGACCCGTCGGGCCTCTCGTGCCTTGACGTGGGCTGCTCGACCGGCGGCTTCACCGACTGCCTCCTGCGCCGCGGCGCGGCGGGCGTGCTCGCGGTTGACGTGGGCTACGCGCAGTTCGACTGGAGCCTGCGGCAGGACCCGCGCGTCGAGCTGCTCGAGCGCACCAACATGGTCGACCTGGCGGGTACCGGCCGGGCGGGCAGCGTCGACTTGGCCGTCTGCGACGTCTCGTTCACGAGCGTGGGCACGGTGCTTGCTGCCGTGTGCGAGCTGCTGGGTCCCGCAGGGCGCTTCCTCACCCTGGTGAAGCCGCAGTTCGAGGCCTCCCGCGACGAGGTGGGGGAGGGCGGCGTCGTGCGCGACCCGTCCGTGTGGCTTTCCTGCCTGGCGCGCGTGCGCGACCAGTTCGCCCAGGCGGGGCTGGTGCCCGTCGCCTGCTGCGCGAGCCCGGTCACCGGAGCCAAGGGCAACCACGAGTTCCTGCTGCTGGGCGAGCGTGGCTCTGCTCGGCCGGCGCTGGGGGACGACGAGCTCGCCGCGGTCGTGGACGGCGTCGCGAAGGGGGTGTCGTGACCCATGGCGCATCCGGTGAGGCTCATCCTCTGCGACATTGACGGGACGCTCCAGCCAGCAGGGCCCTCGTCACCCAGCCCGCGCGTGGTCGACGCCTTCCACGCGGCCCATGCGGCGGGCATCCGCTGCGGATCGGTCTCCGGGCGTGACCTCGCGCGCATTGCCCCGGCCTTCGGTGATGACGAGGCCTGCCTGGCCACCGCGATCGGCTCGAACGGCATGCAGGTGCGGCTCGACGGCAGGCTCCTGCGCTCCGAGACGCTCCCGCTCGACGCCATCCGACGCGCCGTCGAGGTCATGCGACACGTCCCCAACAGCTTCTCGGGCGTGAGCAGCGAACATGGCTACCACCTCATCACCGGCTCCATGGAGGGGCTCGTGGGGGAGCGGCGCGCACGCTTTGGCATCACAGAGACGGGCGGCGTGGTCCCCGACGTCGTCACGACGAAGTACAACATCTTTCTCACGCCCGACCGCGACCTCACGCTCGAGGTGGCAGGCCGCCTGCGCGAGGCGGCGCCCGAGATCGAGTTCATCATCGAGCGGCCCGGCGCGATAGACACCGCGCTCAGGGGCTGCAGCAAGGCGAACGCGGTCCAGCTGATCTGCGACGAGCTGGGGCTGGACCTGGAAGAGGTCGTCGTCTTTGGCGACAGCGGCAACGACGCGGAGATGCTCGCCTATGTTCCCAACTCGGTGGCAGTGGCCAACGCCTGGCCCGAGGCGGCCGAGGCGGCGCGCTGGCACATAGGACCGGTCACCGAGGACGCCGTGCCCGCCGCCATCGAGGAGCTGGCCGCCGGCCTCTGGCCCTTCGAGCGCTAGGGGCCCGGCCCGGCGCGAACGCATGCCCGCAATTATTGTCGGGCGACAGGACTAGTATTTAAGGTAACCCCAAGGTGTGGCTATGGGGTGCCTTGGTGCACGCGCGATAGGTTCCGGGAGGAGGATGAAACTATGCTCGCAGTCGCTTTGCTCATCCTCATCCTCGTCGCGCCGCTCATTCTCGTGGGCATGTATGCGCTGCCGGTCCTCGCGATGTTGGCGCTCGCTCTTGTCGCGATCATTCAGGTAGCGGTCGAAAAGATCGGGCAGGGCCTCGACAATGCGGCGATCGAGCGCAAGGTCGAGGCAGGGATGACGCCCGAGGAGGCGCGCGAGGCGGTGGAGCGGGAGCAATACGAGCGGGCCCACACCAGCCCGTCGCTCGCAAAGGTGGCGTTGGTCAGCGCCGCCTTCCTGCTCGTCATCGCGCTGGCGGGCGTTGTCTGCTATCTGTTTGACTCGCACCCTGAGCCGTCTTCTACGGCATCGACAGAGGTGAAACCGATGATTCCCGAGGTGGGGATGGCCAAGGACGAGCTGGGCAACACCACCTTGGGTGACTGCACGCGCGTTGAGCTGGCGGATTCGGCGATTGGCCCGAACGGCGCCGTCCTCGAAGTCGACTATGCCTACGTCTGGGAGGCCTCGAACGGTTCGCACGACCCCATGCTCAAGGTGTACGTGCGTGATGGGGTTGCCGTGGCTGTCGAGCGGTGCAACGTCGATGTCTACTGGAGTGACTTCGGGAGCTACCCAAACCGCTTCGCTGACAGGCCGGCTGGGTACGTGCCGGATGGCGTCGCGGGGCAGGGGGCTCCGGCTGCGTCGGGCACTCAGGGGGGTGCCGATGAGGCGGGCGCCGAGCCTGCGGATGCGGACGAGCCTTCCAATGACGGCAGGCAGGCCTCGGACACCGGTGGTGACACAACCGCGACGGATGCCACCAAAGCTCCTGCAGATACGTACGAGGGCAACCCCTCTGCAGCCTTCGACCCACTCGACTACGACAGCGCCGAGGAGTACGCCGATGATGCAGAGGGGTGGTTCCGCGACCATGGCTCGGCCGACCCCTATGGCGACGCATTGGAATACTGGGAGGACAACGGACCGTAACGTGGGTGGGGGCGGCGTCTGCCTGCATCGGTGATACACTCAAGGTCTATGAGAGCATCTCCGAGGAGGCCCCATGGAAGTCCTTATCGTCCCCAACTACTCGAGGCCTGTCGCCGTCGAGGCGGCCCACACCATCACCGACTGGCTCGAGGGCGAGGGCGTGTTCGTGCGCTGGGCGCACGACAAGAAGCTGCACCCCTACATGGCGACCAGCGCCACGGGGGCGGACCTGGTGGTCTCCCTCGGTGGTGACGGAACGCTCCTGCGCGCCGCCAAGATTGTGGGCTACCAGGAGATTCCGCTTCTGGGCCTGTCCTTCGGGCACCTGGGCTTCCTCACCGGCGCCGACTCCTCGGACGTGATCGGCTCGGTCGCCTCCGCGCTCTCCGGCGAGCTGCACCTGTCCCGGCGCGCCACGCTCGACGTCGAGCTGCACTTTGTCCGTGCGGACGGCACGGCAGGCGTCGAGCACTACTTTGCCCTGAACGACGTCGCGCTCACGCGCGGTGGCGAGGGCGACATGGTCGAGCTTGACATCTCGATCTCGGGCAACCACATCGACCGCCTGCGTGGCGACGGCTTCGTCGTCGCCACCGCGACCGGCTCGACCGGCTACGCGCTGGCCGCCGGCGGCCCCGTGGTCACGCCCGACT
>SUUD01000141.1 GCA_015062715.1 Olsenella sp.
CGTTACACTAGGGCGGTGACGGTAGGGGAGGTCATGGTGCGTGAGGTCCAAATAGATGGCGCGACACGCCTGCGTCTGCGTGTCTCGGCGGCGCTCGCCGCCGTCTGCCTGGCGCTGCGAGCGGTCTTCGCGTGGCGGGGGACGGAGCTCTTCCCCGCCTGGCGTGCGTTCTCGAAGGGGCTCGTGGGCGTGCTGGCCACCGTGTGCGGCGTGGCCCCCTTCGCGCTGTGGGACATCGCGGCGCTGGCCCTTCTCGTGTGCGCCCTCGTCACGCTGGTGCGGCGCGTGCGAGCCCGTGAGCCGCTGCTCCCGTGGGCGTCGTGGGTCGCGCTCGTCGGCATGGCCACGATGACGCTCTTCGTGTGCTGGGCGCTCAACCACTATGCCCCGCCCCTCGCGGGCGACCTGGGCCTCGAGGTGGGGCAGTACTCCACCGACGAGCTGGCAGATGCCACGGCCCATTACCTGGAGGAGGCGGCACGCCTGGCACCCCAGGTCCCCCGTGACGACGGGGGCGCCCTGGTGCGGCAGGACTTCTACGAGCTGGCGGGCATCGCCGGGGCGTCGTACGAGGGACTTGCGGGGGAGTACCCGGTCTTCGAGGGCCCGACGGTCCCGGTCAAGGCCCTGCTCGTGTGGGGGGAGCCGCAGCTCTACAGCGGTCACACCGGCATCTTCTGGGCCCCCACCGGCGAGTCGACCGTGCCCCTCAACTGCGCGATTGCCGACATGCCCTTCACGATGTGCCACGAGGTGGCCCACCGCATGGGCATCGCGAGCGAGCGCGAGGCGAACTTTGCGGCGTTTCTCGCCTGTACCTCCACGAATGACGTGCGCTTTGCCTATGCGGGCAACTACAGCGCCTTCTGCTACTGCGTGAACGCCCTTCTGCGCGTGGATCCCGAGCGGGCCCAGCAGGTGGTGCAGGAGGTGGCCGACAAGGGCCTGGCCGAGGGCGTGGCGCTGGTGCTCGGCGACCGCGTCGCCACCCACGAGCACTACGACGCCTATGAGGGCCCCTTCGAGGACGTGGGCACCACGGTCAACAACACCTACCTGCGCAGCTTTGGCGAGGACGCGGGCGTGCGCAGCTATGGCCTGGTGGTCGACTACCTCATTGCCTGGTACGAGCAGGCCGCCTGACGACCGACTGGGACACTTGCCCCGGAGGATTTGTCCACCGGGCTCGGCGCTCGCTTTGCTCGCTCGTTCGCTGCGCTCACGACTCGCCCTCATGGGACAAATCCTCCGGGGTGACTGTCCCAGAGTGGGACAAATCCTCCGGGGCAAGTGTCCCCGGCGGCCCGGTTCTGTCTGCGGGCGGCAGCATTTGCCCAAACGGACAGATAAGGCCCCCAGAGATAGGGAAAGCGTCCGCCTGGCTGAATGTGCCCAGACGGACGCTCGTTTTGGTGCGGGTGAGCTTGTTGCGCTACGTCCAGATGGCGAGCATCACCGCGATGGCGATGGCGAAGCCGATGATGTAGACCAGGCCGATGGAGAGGCCCGCCTTGAGCGCGCCGAGCATGACCATGACCTGCTCCTCGGTGCCGCCCAGCTCGTCGCGGACGTCGCGGGACGACTCGGAGGAGGGCATGGGCGTGGGGGACGAGAAGCCCCCCACGCCGCTCATGTCTGCGACCACGAAGTCCTCGTTGAGGTCATCTCGTATGTCTCGGACGTCGCGCATCGCTTCCTCTTTAGTCGTACAGGTGGCACACGACGAAGTGGCCGGGCTCGATCTCGCGCTGGCAGGGGGCCTCGTGCTTGCAGATCTCCATGCACTTGGAGCAGCGCGTGTGGAACTTGCAGCCCTCGGGCGGGTTGGCCGGCGAGGGGATGGAGCCCTCGAGCACGATGCGGTTCATCTTGGCATCGGGGTCGGGGATGGGGATGGCGCTGAACAGGGCCTCGGTGTAGGGGTGCAGCGGGTTGTTGAAGATGTCCCGCTTGGCGCCGTACTCCACGAGGTTGCCCAGGTACATGACGCCCACCGTGTCGGAGATGTGCTCGACGACCGAGAGGTCGTGCGAGATGAACAGGTACGTGAGGTCGCGCTTCTCCTGCAGCTCGTTGAGCAGGTTGATGATCTGCGCCTGGATGGACACGTCGAGCGCCGAGACGGGCTCGTCGCAGACCACGAACTCGGGGTTGAGCGCGAGGGCGCGGGCGATGCAGATGCGCTGGCGCTGGCCGCCCGAGAACTCGTGCGGGTAGCGCTCCTTCTGGAACGGCTGCAGGCCGCACTGGTCCATGACCTCGTCGACGTAGTCGTCGAACTCGGCCTTGGGCACCAGGTTGTGCTCGCGCACGGCCTCGCCGATGATCTCGCCGATGGGCAGGCGCGGGGAGAGCGACGAGAACGGGTCCTGGAAGATGATTTGCATCTCGGTGCGCATGTGGCGCAGCTCCTCGTGGGAGAGGTCGTAGACCTCCTTGCCGTTGAAGAGCACGTCGCCGGCGGTCTTGGTGTCATAGAGGCGCAGGATGGTGCGGCCGGTGGTGGTCTTGCCACAGCCGGACTCGCCCACCAGGCCCATCGTGGTGCCGCGCTTGAGGTTGAACGTGACGCCGTCGACGGCCTTCACGTTGCCCACGACGCGGTTCATCATGCCGCCCTTGATGGGGAAGTACTTCTTGAGGTCGCGGACCTGCAGGATGTACTGGGGGTCATAGACCAGCTTGTCTTGCGTGGCGGGTGCGTTGGTGGTTGCCATTACGCGTGTGCACCTCCCTTGAGGCCGAAGGCGCTCATGTCGTCCTTGCCGTCGGCCAGAGCCTCCGCGCGGTGCTCCTCGTAGTAGCGGTAGCAGCTCACCTTGTGGGTCTCGGAGAGGCTGATCTCGCAGGGGTAGTCGCCGTCGCAGCAGGCCAGACGCCGGTCGCAGCGGTCGCGGAAGTAGCAGTAGTTGGGCATGTTGATGGGGTTGGGGACCTTGCCGGGGATGGAGAAGAGCTCCTTGACCTCGCGTCCCACCACGGGCTTGGAGGCCATGAGGCCGATGGTGTAGGGGTGGGCCGGGTGGTGGAAGATGTCCTCGGCGGTGCCCTTCTCGACGATGCGGCCCGCGTACATGACCACCACGTAGTCGGCCATCTCGGCGATGACGCCCAGGTCGTGCGTGATGAGCATGATGGACGAGTTGATGCGGTCCTTGAGGTTGCGGAGCAGGTCGAGGATCTGCGCCTGGATCGTCACGTCGAGGGCCGTGGTGGGCTCGTCGGCGATGATGATCTTGGGGTTGCAGGCCAGCGCCATGGCGATCATGATGCGCTGGCGCATGCCGCCCGACAGCTCGTGCGGGTACATCTCGGCGATGCCCTCGGGGTTGGCGATGCCCACCATCTTGATGGCGTCGATGGTGCGCTCGCGGATCTCCTCCTTGGACTTGCCCTCGCCGTCGTGCAGGGCGATGACCTCGTCGACCTGGTCGCCGATGCGGAAGACCGGGTTGAGCGACGTCATGGGCTCCTGGAAGATCATCGAGATCATGTTGCCGCGCAGGTGCTGCATGGCCTCCTGGTTGATCTTGGCGATGTCGTAGGCCTTGTCGCCCAGGTTGAGGCGGATCTCGCCGGAGACGATCTGGCCCTGGGGGCGCTGCAGGAGCTGCATGAGCGACAGCGACGTGACCGACTTGCCACAGCCGGACTCGCCCACGACGCCCACGACCTTGCCCTGCGGGACCTCGAAGGTCACGCCGTCGACGGAGCGGACGGTGCCGCTGTCGGTGAAGAAGTAGGTGTGCAGGTCGTCGAACTCGACCGCGTTGGCCGGGTCGTGCATCTGCGTGAGGTACTCGGCCTCCGGGACGTTCTTGCGGCGCCACTTCTTCTCGAACTCGTTGGTGATCCTGCGGTTTGCCTTGGAGATCGCACGCGACTCCTTGGCGGAGAGATAGCTGTTGTCCTTTGCCATGGTCGCCCCCTTAGCGCTTCATCTTGGGGTCGAAGGCGTCGCGCAGGCCGTCGCCGACCAGGTTGAACGCCAGGACCGTGGCCAGCAGGCACACGCCCGCGGGAATCCAGATGAACCAGTAGTTCGTGAGCACGAACGTGTCGTTGACGTCGTTGATGATGTTGCCCCACGACGCAAAGGGGAACTTCACGCCCAGGCCGAGGAACGACAGTGTGGCCTCGGTGATGATGGTGGAGCCCAGGCTCATGGTCATGGTGACGATGAGCTGCGGGATGACGTTGGGGATGAGGTGCTTGAAGATGCGCCTGCTGGCACGGATGCCCGTGGCCTCGGCCGCCGTCATGAACTCCTGCTCGCGCAGGGACAGGATCTGGCCGCGCACGAGGCGCGCGATGCCGGCCCAGCCGAGGAAGCCCAGCAGCAGCATGAGGTAGATCATGCGGATCTGCGGGTCGACGCGCATGGCGTCCATGGCGGCGCCCAGGATGATGATGAGCGGCATGGAGGGGATGCAGTAGAAGACGTCGACGATGCGCATGATGAGGTTGTCGACCCAGCCACCGCAGTAGCCGGAGATGCCGCCCAGGATGACGCCGATGATGGTCTCGATGAACACGACGATGAAGCCGATGTAGAGCGAGACGCGGCCGCCGTACATGAGGCGCGTGAGCATGTCCATGCCGTTGCGGTCGGTGCCGAGCGGGTGCTCCCAGCTGGGTGCGGCATAGGTGTCGAAGACCTTGGTCGACGTGGCCTGCAGGACCGACCAGCTCTTGGTGGTGGCGTCGTAGCTGATGGTGTACTCGGCCGTGTTGCCCTGGTCGTCGGTGAAGGAGAACTCCTTGCCGTCGGCGTCGAGCACCTCGATGAGCTCCTCCTTGAACTGCTGGGAGAGGAAGACGTCGCTCATGAGGGGCTGGACCACGTAGCGGCTCGCGTAGGCGACCTCGGTGGTGCCGTCGAGCACGGCGCCGGCCTCGTCGATGGTGTAGGTCGTGCCCTCGTAGTCGAAGGTCGCCTCGCCGCTGGTGGCGGCGACCAGGATGGCGCGCTGGAACTCGAAGGGGAGCCGGTCGTTGGAGGACGCCGAGCTCACGATGTCGTACGTGGCGAGTGCCAGAGGCTCGGTGTTGCCCGCCTCATAGATGGCGTACAGGTCGGGGTTGATCTCCTCGTAGGTGTAGGAGTTGCCGGAGGCCTCGAAGCTGTTGCCTTCGCCCTTGAGGGCGAGGACGAACTTGGCGCGAGCGACGGCGGGGAAGTCGGCGTAGTTGGGGACGTAACGCAGCTCGGTGTTCTCGATGACCGAGGCGAACTGCTTGTTCTGGTCGTCGTAGCGGTAGAAGAGCTGGTCCTCGCGATACGGGGTGACCATGCCGCCGATGAACGAGAACACGAACATGAAGGCCAGGATGACGAGGCCCGTCACCGCCACGCGGTTGCGCAGGAAGCGCTTGACGACGAGCGCGGTGGGCGAGAGGGTGCGCACGCGGCGGTCGTCGTTGAGGGAGTACTCGGACTCCTCGGCGCTCTGGCCCTCGGCGTTGATCTCCTGATCGATGAGGTCCTGCGTCTTGTCGGAAAGCTTGTTGTCTGCCATGTGTCACACCTCCCTATGCGATGCGGACGCGTGGGTCGACCACGGCGTACAGGATGTCCGATATGAGGTTGCCCAGAAGGGTCAGGATGGCCATGAAGACCATGTAGAACATGGAGAACGGGATGTCGCCCGCCACCATGGACTGGTAGCTCACGAAGCCGATGCCCGGGATGGAGTAGAGCGTCTCGGTGATGAGGGCGC
>SUUD01000142.1 GCA_015062715.1 Olsenella sp.
CTGCTGCGCTTCAAGGGCTCCGTCCACGAGCGCGCGGCCGCCGCCCGAGCCGACGCATAAGGGGCCGCCATGACGTCCCGCGACAGGGGGTCTCGCGGCCTTCTCCTCGACTGCCTGCGTGTCGTGGCGGGGCTCTTTGTCTTTGCCGCGGGCGTCCACCTCACCATCCTCGCCAGCATCGGCCTCGCCCCCTGGGACAGCCTGGGGATGGGCCTCTCGTACCACCTGCCGCTCAACTACGGGCTGTCCATGACGGCCATGGCTCTGGCGATCCTGGCCGTCGACCTCGCCATGGGCGAGCGAATCGGCCTGGGCACCGTCATCGACGCCCTGTGCACGGGCAACTTCGTACAGCTCTTCAACGACCTCGACCCCCTGCCAGCCAACGGCTCGCTCCTGGGCGGCCTCGTCCTGATGGCCGTGGGCTTCGCCATCATGGCGGTGGGCATGAAGCTCTACATGGAGGCGGGGCTGGGCTGCGGACCGCGCGACGCCCTGCTCGTGGGGCTGGGCCGGCGCCTTCCGAACGTGCCCATCGGGGTGGTCGAGATCGGGCTGTGGTCGTTCGTCACGCTGGCGGGGTGGCTCCTGGGCGGGCCCGTGGGTCTGGGAACGCTCTTCGCCGCCTTGGGTGCCGGCGCCGTCATGCAGGTGATCTACGACGCCCTTGGCTTCGAGCCCCGGGACGTGACGCATCGAGGCCTTGGGGAGGTGCTCTCCCCGGCACGGTCCCCCCAGGAGGGCTCGTGACGCCACGAGCCCAGGCCATCCTTATGGCGTCCTTATGCCGACCGTGTGGCAGGGCCTCCGGGGAGAGGCTCCCGGCACCGCCCCGTCCTGCGGGTTTCCCACCATGCGGGACGTAAGGGCATGGGCCCACCGCATAAGGGAGACATGAGCGCTTCACTTTGTTCGTGTACCATTGTCTGGTTTTATCCCGTGCCTCCCCGAGGTGCGGGCAGGCGAGGAAACTATGGGATCCCCCCGAGGCGTCGTCGACGCGGGGCTTCCCGATGGCTGGGAGACTGGCATGAACATAATCGTCGTGGGCGCTGGAAAGATCGGCTCGGCGCTGGCGGGTTGCCTCTCGGACGAGGGGCACAACATCACGGTAATCGAGCGCAACCCCGACAGGGTCTCGCGCATCTCGAACAACTATGACGTCATGACGATCTGCGCCGAGGGCGACATCGACTCCCTCAAGGAGGCCAGCGCCGAGAAGGCCGACCTTCTCATCGCCGCGACCAACTCCGACGAGTCGAACATCCTGTGCTGCCTCGTCGGTCGCAAGCTCGGCGTCAAGAACACCGTCGCCCGCGTGCGCGAGGAGGCCAACTACCGCGAGGTCCTCTTCCTCGAGAAGGAGCTTGGCCTGTCGCTCGTCATCAACCCCGAGCTTGCCTGCGCCAACAGGATCAGCCGCATGCTGCGCTTCCCGGCGTCCGCACAGGTGGACTCGTTCGCACATGACGAGGCCGAGCTCGCCCAGTTCGAGCTCAAGGCCAAGAACCCCCTCTGCGGCACCGCGCTCACCGACTACCACCGCACCGTTGGCGACGGGACGCTCGTGGCCGCCGTCGTGCGCGATGGCAACGCCTTGCTCCCCCAGTCGGACTTCCGCTTCATGGAGGGCGACACGGTGCTTGTCGTCGGCCCACCGCACGGGGTCAGCCGCCTTGCAAGGAAGCTCCACGTCCTGAGGGGCGGGGCTGAGGGCGCCCTGATCGTGGGCGGAGGTCGCATTGGCGCCTACCTGGCGCGCGAGCTCGTCCAGGCGGGCGTGGGCGTCACGTTGATCGAGAGCGACCAGGAGATCGCCGAAGAGGTCAAGGACCAGCTGCCTCAGGCCGAGGTCATCTGCGACGACGGCACGCAGCCGTCCTGCCTCGACGAGGCGGGCATCGAGAGCACCGACGCCTTCGTCGCGCTCACCGGCATGGACGAGGTCAACACCATCCTGTGCGCCTATGCCCGCTCGCGCGGCGTGGCCAAGGTCATCGCCAAGGTGAGCGAGGCCCACTTCGTGGGCATGGCCTCGACCTTTGGGCTCGACGATCCCATGCAACCGCAGGTCATCATCGCCGAGCAGGTGCTTCAGCACGTGCGCGGAATCGAGAACTCCGCACGCGCCCGTGACGTCGAGCTGCAGCGCAGCGTGATTGACGGCCAAATCGAGGTCCTCGAGTTCCTCGCCAAGGACGGGTCGCCCTGCCTGGATGCCCCCCTGTCCAAGCTCAGCCTTCGCGAGGGGGCGCTCGTCGCCGCCATCATCCACGGGGGCGTCTGTGCCATCCCCACCGGCAGCAGCACCATACACGCGGGGGATCGCGTGCTGGTGGTCACCACGCATGCCGGCATGACCCAACTCGAAGACATCCTTAAGGACTAGACAAGCATGAGGTCTCGCATCATCCCCAGGATCCTCTCGCGCGTCCTGCTCATAGAGGCGCTGCTGCTGTGCCTGCCCATGGTCTGCGCGGGCATCTACGCCGAGGACACGTCACCGTTTCTGCTCACCATCATCTGCCTTCTCGTCGTCGCGGCCGCCCTCGCCTGGCTAGGCAGGAAGGCGAGCGTCAGCAGCATGCGCGCGGTCGAGGGCTTCGTCTCGGTCGGCCTCTCGTGGATCGCCATGAGCCTCTTTGGGGCGCTGCCCTTCGTGCTCTCCGGCGAGATACCCAGCTATGTCGACGCGTTCTTCGAGACCGCGTCGGGCTTCACCACCACCGGCGCCTCGATCCTCACCGACGTGGAGGCGCTCTCGCGCTCCATGCTCTTCTGGCGCAGCTTCTCGCACTTCATCGGCGGCATGGGCGTTCTCGTGTTCATGATGGCGGTCATGCCGCTCGACGAGCGTCACTCCCTGCACCTCATGCGTGCCGAGATGACCGGCCCGGTCAAGGGAAAGCTCGTGCCGCAGATGAGCTCCACAGCAAAGATCCTCTATCGCATCTACATGGGGCTCACCGCCCTCGAGGTGCTGTTCCTGCTCGCCGGCGGCATGCCCCTGTACGACAGCCTGCTCACGTCCTTTGGCACCACGGCAACTGGTGGCTTCGGCATCTACAACTCGAGCATGGGCGCCTACGACAGCGTCTACCTGGAGATGGTCGTCGCGGTGTTTATGGTGCTGTCGGGCATCAACTTCAACTTGTACTACCTGGTGCTCATGCGGCGCTCCATCACGGGCCTCAAGAGCGAGGAGCTCTACACGTACCTGGGCATCATCGGCTTTGCCACCATCACCATCGCGACCAACATCTCTGGCCAGGTGGGAGGCCCGCTGCAGGCCCTGCGCTACTCGTTCTTCCAGGTGGCCTCGATCATGACCTCGACGGGGTTCTCGTCGACCAACTTCGACCTGTGGCCCACCTACTCCCGCGTCCTGCTCGTGCTGCTCATGCTCATTGGCGCGTGCGCAGGCTCCACGGGCGGCGGCACCAAGGTGTCGCGCCTCATCATCCTGGTGAAGACGACCATTGGTGACCTTCGCCAGCAGGCCTCCCCCCGCTCCGTGCAGCGCATCACCCTCGAGGGGAACCGCCTCGACGACCGCACCATCAAGGCAACCTTCTACTACCTCGCCATGTACGCCTCGCTCGTGGTGGCGTCGTGCCTGTTCCTCTCGGCACAGGGCGCCGACATCGTGACCACGTTCACCTCGACGATCGCCTGCCTCTCCAACATCGGCCCCGGCCTGGGCGCCGTGGGCCCGGCGGGCAACTTCGCATTCTGGAACCCCGGTGCCAAGGTTCTGCTGTCGTTCCTCATGCTGCTGGGCCGCCTGGACATCTATGCCGTGGCCATGCTGTTCTCGCCCAGCGTGTGGAAGAGCCTGCTGCGCTAGGGCGAGGCGGCCCTTCTGGAGGCCAACGGTATCCCCGCCGTCGATATAATGCGGCCTAAGCAGCTTGTCGAAGGAGGAATCATGGCCGCACACGAACTCGAGCTCTATGTCTTCATGAACTGCCCGTACTGCATGCGCGTCTTCAGCTACCTGGAGGAGGCGGGCATCGAGATCCCCCTGCGTGACGTCCTTGCAGATCCCGAGGCCAAGCAGACTCTCAAGGAAGTGGGCGGCAAGGTGCAGGTGCCGTGCCTGTTCATCGATGGCGAGCCCCTGTACGAGTCGCTCGACATCATCGACTGGCTCAAGGAGAACGTGGGCGGCGAGGCTGGCGCGGACTTCACCGTCGAGGAGACCGACGAGTACCCCGAGGGCTCTGCCTGCATGGTGCCCTGGGCATAGCGCTTAGAGCTCAGCGGTAATCCAGCACGCGCGGCCGTGATGCCCGCGGACGACGAGGGGACGTTCACCTCGTGCGCCGGGGCACGTGCGAGGGCACCGTCTGGACATGGCCAGGCTGGGGCTTCGAGCGGGTAGACGGCCTAAAGGGACATGGTTGCGACTTCACCCCATGAATGAGATGCTCCAGTGCACTAAAGTTGCGAGTTGCGGGAGAATAACAGCACTTTTTGGCTCAGGATACCGTTCTGGATCCAACTCGATTGACTGCCAACTGGGGTTTTGCAATTGCGGAACCTCGTGGCCCCTAGATTTCTCCCGCAACTCGAAACTTTAGTGCACTGGAGTAGTCTGAGCGGCCGACGGGAACCTCGGATGGCCCAATATGGCCGGCCCTACATTAGGGCACTCACGGGCAGCCGCATCTGCCGATAGCTCACGCCGCAGCGGTCGAGCACGGACTTGGCCACCTTGCCGTCGATGGTCTCGCCGTACTTGTCGTCCAGGTACACGACCTCGCCTATGCCGGCCTGCGCGAGCGTCTTGGCGCACTCCTTGCAGGGGAAGAGCGTCACGTAGACCCGAGCGCCGGAGAGCTCCTTGAGCGAGCCGCGGTAGTTGAGGATGGCGTTGGCCTCGGCGTGGATCACGTAGTTGTGCTTGTCGGTGAGGGGGTCCTCCGTGGTGTCCCAGGGGAAGTCGTCGTCGTTGAGGCCAGACGGCGTGCCGTTGTAGCCAACCGAGAGGATCCTGTTGTCGGGACCCGCGATGCAGGCACCCACCTGCGTGTTGGGGTCCTTGCTGCGCAGGCTGGCGGCGACCGCCACGCGCATGAAGAACTCGTCCCACGAAATGACGTTGTCTCGCTTGCCGGGCATGGGCGTCTCCCCTCTCGCAGTTACGCCTGATTGTACACGGCTTTGGCGGACCAGACAGGCCTACAGCACGAGGATGCCCAGGTGCTCGAGCAGCACCTTGGTGCCGATGAGGATGAGGATGACGCCACCCGCGACCTGCGACGGCTTCTGGTAGCGCATGCCAAACTGGTTGCCGATGAGCACACCCACGATGCTGAGGGAAAACGTGACGATGCCGATGAGGGAGATGCTCGTAACGATGTTCACCGAGAGCGACGCGAAGGCGATGCCCACCGTGAGGGCATCGATGGAGGTCGCGATGGCGAGCATGAGCAGTTCGCGCAGGTCGACGTCATCGGGCGTGGCCTCCTCCCCCACGTCTTCGGACAGGGCCTCGCGAATCATGTTGCCACCGATGAGGCCCAGCAGGCAGAAGGCGATCCAGTGGTCGATGGGGGCGATGAGCCAGAGGAACTGGCTGCCCAGCACCCAGCCGAGGAGCGGCATCCCCGCCTGGAAGCCGCCAAAGGCGACCGCCAGCGCAAGCGTGACCCGCCAGTTGACCTGGCGCATGCC
>SUUD01000143.1 GCA_015062715.1 Olsenella sp.
ATCGAGTGGGAATAAAGAATTTCGGAAAAGTTGACGCAAGCGGCAGTTCTAGCGTATTCTCTCCAAAGAGAGAAGGGGCTGGCGCATGGAGATCAGTCGAGATAAGTACCTGAACGACCTCATGGTCCGCAAGGGCAATGGAATGATCAAGGTCATAACCGGCATCAGGCGCTGCGGTAAGACCTACCTGGTGTTCGAGCTGTTCGTTCGCCACCTTCTGGAATCCGGCGTCCCCCGTGATCACATCGTCTCGCTTGCCCTAGACGACCGTGCCAACGCGTGCTATCGGGATCCAGATGCCCTCTACGAGTACCTGCTCAACCGAATCGGGGAGGATGACGGAACCTACTATGTCCTTCTCGACGAGATTCAGTACGCCATCAGCACGCGCGAGCTGAGGAACAAGGACGAGCCGCCAGCGCTGTACGGCGTCTTGAATGGTCTCCTGCGCAGGAGAAACGTCGACGTCTATGTGACGGGGAGCAACTCGAAGCTTCTCTCCACCGATGTGATGACGGAGTTTCGTGGGCGTGGGGATGAGGTTCGCATCCACCCACTGTCCTTCTCCGAATTCATGCAGGGCTTCGAAGGCGACCGCTACGAGGGCTGGGCGGAGTACGTGATGTACGGAGGGCTTCCGCTTGCGCTGTCGATGCACACGCCCGAGCAAAAGGCGGCGTACCTCACCAGCCTCTTCGGGGAGGTGTACCTCACCGACGTCGTGGAACGCAACCATCTCACCAAGTCACAGGAGCTCGAGGACCTCGTCGACGTCCTGGCCTCGTCAGTCGGCGCGCTGACGAACCCCAGCAAGATCGAGGCGACGTTCCGAAGCGTCATGCGCTCCAAGCTGGACGCAGACACCATCAAGCGTTACATAGGCCACCTCGAGGAGGCGTTCCTCGTGAGCGAGGCGGTGCGCTATGACGTCAAGGGACGCAAGTACATAGGGACGCCCAAGAAGTACTACTTCGAGGACGTTGGCCTGCGCAACGCAAGGCTCGGCTTCCGCCAGGTCGAGGAGACGCACCTTATGGAGAACGTCATCTATAACGAGTTGCGTGCCAGGGGGTTTTCCGTCGATGTCGGTGTGGTCGAGAAGCGCTTCAAGGTGGACGGGAAAGACGAGCGTCGCCGCTATGAGGTCGACTTCGTCGCAAACCTCGGGTACCGGCGCTACTACGTCCAGTCGGCGCTGAGATTGGACTCACCAGAGAAGGTGGCGCAAGAGAAGCGCTCCCTTCTTGGAATCGATGACAGCTTCAGAAAGATTGTGGTTGTCAAGGATGTCATGCGGCCCTATATGGACGAAGACGGGATTCTCACCATGGGCCTCTTCGATTTCCTGCTCGACCCAGAGAGCCTGAACATGTAAACCGTCCGAGCGGGTGGGAGTAGTCACATTCGTGAGTACCAAATGAGTACCAAAGCAAGCGAAACGGGGGGAGACGGGAGCGCATGGCGTGGACGCCACAGCATGACGTCGTACACCAGTGCACCCCATCCACGTCCACACTCATCGAGTGGGAATAGCTCAGCACGTTATCGTGAGGTCTCTCTGACGGCGCATCTGGTGGGCTCTGGTCCACCCGGTGCGCCGTCTTGCGTTTGGGGACCTGCAGGCCGGTGGAGAGGCTGGCCTGCATCGCACGGGCACTCAAGGTGCGCCCGGAGGTCTTCGAGGACCACGACATAACGACCGTCGACCAGGTCATCCACGCCCTCTTCAACCTCGAGGAGCAGTTCGGGGGCGTCTCCATGGTCTACGACACGGTGCACATGGTGCTCGCCGAGGGGCGACATGGTGCTGGGCGTCTCCGAGGGCACCTTCGCCGGCGCGCCCACGAGCTACTACGACCTGTGGCGCGTGGAGGACGGCAAGATCGCCGAGCACTGGGACGTCATGGAGACCATCGCCGAGCGCGACACCTGGGCCAACGAGAACGGCAAGTTCTAAGCCGTACCCGCATAGCAAGGAAGGGGGGCCGCCCATCGCTCGATGGGCGGCCTTCCGCGCTCGAGGGTCCTCAACCCGGCGCCGAGCATGGCTCGGCGCCGACAATCATCCGCCATGCGGGTTGTCCTGATTGGCCTGGACGGCGCCAGTATGGGAACGCATAATTCGGTTGGGCCGGGACCCCAACCCAAGGAGGCGACGATGCCCTATGAGGACCTTGCCCCGTGGCAGAAGAACGGCCCGCTTCAATCGCATGCCATGAGACGAAACCCGTGGGCATGCGTATAAGATGGCGGAGGGCAACGGAAGTTGCCAAAAGCACGGCTGAAAGGAGTCGTCATGGCAGCCGAGAATGCGATCAAGTTCGAGAAGCTCCTGAGCGAGGACGCGGCCCTGCAGGCAAAGATGGAGGCGGCGCTCAAGGCCTTCGACGGCGACAAGAGCGACGAGAAGGCAGTCTTTGACGCAACCGTCGCGCCGCTTGCCGCAGAGGTTGGCCTGCCCTACACCTTCGAGGAGGCAGTCGCGTCGACCCAGGCCCGCGAGCTCGACGACGCCGAGCTGGAAGCCGTGGCAGGCGGATCCTGGTGCATCATCATTGGTGGCGGACACGACAACGACTCGAACACCGTGGAAACGGAAAACGGCGTGGGCGTGACGGGCTTCGGCACCTGCGAGTATGTCGGCATCGGGCTCGGCGAGTTCTAGGAAGCCAGGGGGGCCACCCCCGCGTGTCGGTTGAGCAAAACGGCGAAGGCCGCCCGTCAACCAAGACGGGCGGCCTTTTCTGGGCGCCTCAGAGGACATCAATACCCTGCGTACCTACGCGTTATAGAACTCGTGGATGAGGTCGTTAATCTCGTCCCAGTCGGAGGTGTGCTGGAGGTAGGAAAGTGCGTTCAGGGTCGCATCGAGCAACATGCCGCTTTGCTTGCACAGAACGACGATGCCCTTGAGGTTGTTGTACGACACCTCGTCGAGCACGCCACCGGACAGGCTCTCGAGCATGTCGTCGGGGATTTCGATTCCGTCAAAGTTAGCCATGGCAGTTCCTCTCTTGCCGAAGCGCCCGCCTTGCTCCCTGCGACCGACGGGGTTGCCCTGCGGGCCCGTTGGCCCGATTATGCGCACGCCGGAACCCGTCTTGGCGCAGTGCGGTCGATGGCATCGGTAAAACCGTCCAGATGACCGACGAGAGTGTCGTAGAGCATCCTATGTAAGAATAAAAGAGCTGGTCAACAGTGGTATCCGGAGCGAGGGACCGTCACGCGAGCACGTCGCCGTGCGCCAAGTGATAGAGCTTTGCGGTCTGCAGCGAGCCGTCGACCCAGCGGGCCTTCAGCCACTGGGGCATGAGCGTGAGGGCGTACTTGCCGTACGTGCCGTCCTCAAGCTCCACGGGGATGGCCCGGGCGAATGCCGCGCAAGTCGCCGCCCTCCAGCGACCGTCCGCCGCACCCCAATCCTCCAGGAGGCCCATGACGCACGCGCCTGCGCCACGCCCGAACGTGTCGCGCACGGCGGCGGGCCGCTTGATGCCAAATTGGACGTCGATGGCGAACGTGGGGCCCAGGGTCCCGTCGGGAAGCACGTCAAGCTGGAAGTCGACCAGCGAGGGGGCTGCGGCCATGAGGCTCGAGACCTGCTCGAGCATCGGGCTGTTGTAGGAGGAGAACCCAATGGCGTCAAAGGTGGCCGCAAGATGTTCCGGGTCGTGCGCGCAGGCCTGGACCTCGGGATCGCTCAGGTAGCCGCAGACGCGCAAGGGCGATCCGGGACGTCCCCTGAACAGGCCAAAGAACGACAGGGGCCAGCCCTTGGGCATGCGCCCCGCCATGTCCAAGTACAGATCGGCGCGCTCGGGCTCGCCAATCGTCTCGCAGAAGGGGCGCACCAGCTCGGCGTGCCCGCGCGGCTGGAAGTGGACGGCGGAGACCGGGGGCTCGGGCTTGCCGGTGTCCACCTCGAAGCCGCAGGACACGTCGACGAACTCGCGCCGCGTCCCTGCGTACCAGTCCAGCAGGGCGCCGTGCTCGCCGGCCAGGGGAGACCCCACGCGCGTTCCGGGCTCAAGCTGGCCCAACAGGACGGTCACGTCCAGGAACGGGTCGCCCGCCAGCGGGTGCTCCAGGTACACGTCGGGAAAGTCCCTGCCAACCAGGAACGGTGGCACGGCCTCGCGGGCACGCCCGAGGCTGTCGCCGAAGAGAAGCGGTCCGCGCCCGTCATCCGCCGCCTGCAGCAGGAGTGCCTGGAACGCGAGCGCATGCGAGGGCACGGCTAGGGGGGCCGGCCGAGCCGACCGCCGGTCTTGTCCTTGCCCGTCAAGGCGTTCGTCTGAGCGCGTCATGATTGCCTCCCTGCTCGCACGGTCGTCTCGTGTGCGTGTGCCAGCAGGTAGGCCTTTGCGTCGCAGGGGGCCCCTTCCCGCCAGCGCAGCTTGACGAAGGCCGGGAAGCACGAGACGACCGCAGAGGCCCCCTCGTGCGTCACGCGCTTGGCGAACAGCGTCTGCGCGAGCTGCTCCACGCGGCCGTCGGCAAGGCACATGGCCCGCACCTGCCGTGCCAGCTCCGCTATGGCTGCCCGGCCCTCCTCGCCCATCCAGTCCGAGGGCTGGAAGCGCACGCTGGCAGACACGGTTGGCAGGGCCCTGCCGTCGGGCCCGACGTTGAACTGAAGCTCCAGCGGGAACGGCGAGCGCGCCAGCATCTGCATGCCGTCGACCGCATCCCCGCGCAGGTCCTCGAGCCCCACCTGTGCCAGGTGCGCCCGCAGGGCTGAGGCGTCGGCGGCGTACGACCGCTGCGCCTCGTCGCCCACGATGCATTCCACGCGCACCCAAGAAGGTCTCCCCGATGCCTGCCTGCCGGGAAACGCCCCTACGTAGCACGCATACCACGGCGCCGGCATGCTCCCGACGAACGAGCGATAGGAATCGCGTGCGTCTGCCCGCCCCGCGGCCTCCAGGAACCCCAGGGGGACGGACATGTCGCGCCCACCCACCAGCAGCTGCACGGCGGGGTGCTCCACGTCGCCGGCCGACGTGTCGTAGCTCAGCGCAAGCTGGCGCACCGCGCCTGGCTGCTGGTGCGAAAACCATGCGAGCGCGGCATCGTACACCCCCTCATGCCCGGCAAAGGTCGTCACCTCGCCCGCGACGTCCTCCTGCGAGACGAGCGCATGGAGGTCGAGCCAAGGGTCGCCCGCAAGCGGGACCTCGAACCAGAGCTCGGGGAAGGCCGCGCCCGTCAGGCTGCGGGAAAATGCCTCGCGGGCCGCCGCGGCGCAGGTGCCGAACAGCGCCACCTCGCGTCCGTCGCGTGCGGCGAGTGCGTAGATGAGGTTGTACAGGTCCATGCGGTCCATCGTCATGCCGTCCTCTCCCGTGAACCACACTATACGTGACGGGTGCCCGAATCGCCTCTCGCATCGGGCCAGGGACCTGCTGACGGCAGGCGGCTGCTTGTCACCTGCGTCCGCCTGTGACCACCCAGCATGCCCATCGGCGGCAATTCCGGCAGAAACCACCTTTAGATATCCCAAATGAGACTATTATTTGCCTAGGTTCCGCATCCCCGAGAGGATGGCACATGGCAGCGGATCGATAGTCGGTGTTTCGCAAGGAGGCCCTGGAGAGGATCTCCTCGCCCGAGCAGCTGACCGACTACCTCCACGTCACCAACCCCGGCGTCTGGGCCGTGCTCGTCGCCGTGCGCGG
>SUUD01000144.1 GCA_015062715.1 Olsenella sp.
AGAAGCACGTGAACGCCCTCTACCACAAGCTGGGCGTGGCAAACCGCCTGCAGCTCACCGGCCTTGTCGCAGGTCTTGGCGGCCCCACGCGCGCAACGGCTTCCCATCGCGAGCGCGAGTAGCGCAGGGCGGAATCCCCCCGCCCCACACAAAAGGGCCCGCACCGGTCATGGTCGCCGGCGCGGGCCCGGGAGAGCCTATGTCTGCCCGTCCTACCCCTCGAAGACCACGCGGCCATCCGAGATGGTGAAGAGGACCTTGGAGTCACTGATCTGCGTGGGGTCGCAGGTCAGGATGTTGGTGTCCAGGCAGACGAGGTCGGCCTTCTTGCCCACCTCGATGGTGCCCACCTGGTCCTCGAAGAAGTTCTCGTAGGCGACGTTGGTGGTGTAGGCCTGGAGCAGCTCGTAGGGGGTGAGCGCCTGCTCGGGCCAGCGGTACATGTCGGTGTCTTCCTCGCCGGGGAAGGGGCTGTTGCGTGTGATGCCCGCCTCCATCTCCTCGAGCGGGTTGAACGAGGTCACGGGGCCATCGGAGGCACCGGAGATGCGGATGCCGGCGTCCCACATGGTGCGGGTGGGATAGAACGCAAGAGCGCGGTCCTCGCCCACGTACGCGACCTCAAGCTCGCACAGGGGATCGTAGTACATCCACACGAACTGCAGGGCGGCCAGGATGTCGTTGTCGGCCATGCGCTGGATGTCCTCGTCAGCGATGGCGCACACATGCGTGATGGTGTGGCGCAGCTCGGGGTTCTTGACAAGCTCGTAGGCATTGATGGTCTGCTGGACGGCGGCGTCGCCGATGGCGTGGACGTGCACCTGGATGCCTGCGTCGTTGAAGAGCTTGACGTTGGCGTTCATGTCCTCGTCGCTCCACTGCGGGACGGCGCGCCAGTCATCGCCCATGCCAGCGGCCGGGGTGTAGGGCTCGAGCATGTAGGCGGTGCCGCTCTCGGTGACGCCGTCAGAGAAGATCTTTACGGTCTTTGCCTGCAGCATGTCGCTCTCGTACTGCTGGTTGGCCTGGATGAGGTCGAGGGTGTCCTGGGGGTTGGTGCCCACGGCGCAGGTGCTCACGTAGTTCATGCGCAGAGTGAGCTCGCCAGCCTCCTCCATGTCGTGGAAGATCTTCATGCCGTCGGGGCCGAGGGTGTCGATGTTGGTGATGCCGGTCATGCCATAGGAGTTGCACTGGGCCATGAACTGCTTGCAGGCCTCGATGTACTGCTCCTCGGTGTAGCTCTGCTCGACGGGAATGAGGGCCGTGGCGGTGTCGGTGAGGCAGCCATGCGGGGTGCCATCGGCCTCGCGGTAGATGAAGCCGCCCTCGGGATCGGGCGTGTCCTTGGTGACGCCACCCAGCTCAAGCGCCTTGGAGTTGACCCACACGCTATGGTGCGAGACGTCAAAAATCACGATGGGCTTGTCGGGGCAGAAGGCGTCGAGGTCGGCCTTGTCGGGGCCGGGATTGGAGCCGTCCTCCTGCTGGTACACGTTGAGCATGAAGTTGGTGCCAAAGTAGGCCTCACGGTCGGGGTTTGCCTCCACGTGAGCCCTCATAGCCTCGACGTACTCCTCGTTGGTGGTGTAGTAGGTGAGCACGCAGTTGAACATCTCGTCGATGGAGGTGCCGGGGGCGTGCAGGTGACCATCGGCAAAGCCCGGGCTCACGAAGCCGCCGTCGAGGTCGATGACGCGCGTGGCCTCGCCCACGTACTGGTCGACGTCCGCTGCAGAGCCGACAAAGACGATCTCGTTGCCCTTGACTGCGACGGCGCCGGCAACATCGTCCTCGGAGACCATGGTCTGGACGGTGGCGTTGGTGATGACGAGGTCCACGGCGTCCGTCGCGGCACTTTCTGCAGGGGCCTCCTCTGCGGGGGTCTCCTCGGCGGGTACCTCCCCGCCAGACGAGCATGCGGCAAGGCCCAGGGCGGTCAACGCAGTGGCGGACAGGAACGAGCGGCGGGTAAGGTCGAGCTTGGACATGTGCGCTCCCATCTGTTGGGGTTAAGCTGGACGAACCCATCCTTGCCCAGCTGCCCATAAACCTGCCAGCAGAAGCGTGGATTAATGGAGATTACAGGCTTTACCTTGGGTTTCTTTTGGGCTGGGCCTTGCGCTATCCCTGCCAGAAGGAAGTGACGAGCTCGTCTCGCGAACCCACGCCCGCCTTGCGATAGATGCGCGAGAGATGCGCCTTGACGGTGCCCGTCGAGATGGTAAGCGCGCTCGCGATGTTCTGGTTGTCCTGTCCCCTCAACACGAGCTCCAGCACCTCGCGCTCGCGCGCGCTCATGCCATGCTCGTCGGCAAAGGCCAGCAGACGCGTCTCCAGATCCGGGCGGACCAGCTCGCTCGTAAGGCGCTCCTCGTCCTTGGAAGGGTGCCGCGCAAAGACCTGGACCGCCCAACGCACCTGCACCACGGACGCGACGGCGCACAGCACCACGAGCGCGTTCTCGGAAAGGTTGCGCTCTGTGAGGTGCCAAAGCAGGTTGCGGCTCCATTCGGTCGAGAGGTCGGGCTGGCTGACCAGGATGTTCCTTGCGTCTTCGGCGAGGACGAGCAACGCGAGCACCATGGCAACCACATACCAGCGACGTGGGGTGCCACTCTGTAAGGCACCCATCAGCATCCACCAGGCAGCCACGATAATCGCCACGTCCCTAAGGCCCCAATAGAGCATCATACGCACCGGTCCGCTCGTGTTGCCAACGGGTGCGAGGACGGCACTGGCGGCCAGGTATGCCGCGGCAACGACAACCACGACGGCAGGGCGAGCCCTCACGCCGCTGCGCTCCGCGCACCACACCCACACCGCAACCACAAGCAGACATCCCACCACCACCTGGAACACGGGCTGCGTGAGACCCGTCTCAAAGTAGTCGGCAACGCCCGGCTTTGTCCTCTGATACTCATCGAAGAGGATGCTGCTCGTGTCCAGCGTATAGAGCAGGAAGCCCACGGCCGCGGCAAGGCTGTCCCGCCGGCTCGCAAGGGCCCACATGGTCACGTTGACCGCAAAGGCCGCGGTCGTGATGGCCATGAGGACAATGGTGTATGTGAACCAGAAGAACTCCACGTCGGGGCTATGCTTCCTCGACGGGCTCGTCCGGCGCGTCAAACATGCTGCGCTGTCCGCGCCCGATGCCGGGGTAGTCCGCCTCGCGGCCGCGCTTGGAGACCACGCGGACGACCTCGCCGGCCAGCGTGAGCGCGACGACGCCCACCAGCATGGGCAGCTTCGAGAGCTCGTCGGGGCTGCCGTTGAAGGGCACGATGGTCGCGATAATCGAAAGCACCAGCTCGACGGCGGGGACGACGAGCATGACCCGCAGCAGGGCACCCTCGAACGGAGCGCGGAAGACGCGCTCGCGGCCGGCGTCGTGGCGGCGCAGGCTCAGCATGGCCGGGAACATGGGGATGTAGCTCATGAGCAGGAACACGATGTTCATCGAGAAGAAGATCCAGAACACCGGGGAGTCCTCGCCCAGCGGGATCTGCAGCAGCAGCACGAGGCTCGCGACCACACCGGTCATGATAGCGGCGCCGTTGGGCATGTCGGTCTTCTCGTTAACGTAGGCGAAGGGCCGCAGCATGTTGCCCTGGCGTGCGGCGTAGCTGGCGACCACGTTGATACCGAACGACCAGCTGGTCATGTTGGCAAAGAGCGTGACCAGGAAGACCACACCCACCACCTGGGTGAGCGGGTGGCCCGTGCCCAGCATGGCCCCCACGGCGTCGACCATGCCCGAGTCGAGGCTGAGCTCGTCCACGGGGACGGCCGCGCCCAGGCCGATGCCGCACAGCAGGTAGATGGCCACGATGGCGATGCCACCCACCACGAGGGCCCTGGGGATGTCGCGGGAGGGGTCCTCCATGGAGCTGGTGAAGGTGGCTATGACCTCAAAGCCCATGAAGTTGAAGAGGATGACCGAGAGGTACGTGAGCGAGTCCAGGCTTCCCAGGTTTGGAAGGAACGTGGAAGGGCTCATGTCGTTGGCAAAGCCGTGGGTCGCGGCGAACCAGATGCCCGCGATGGCCACGACGGCCGTGATGAACATCTTGATGGCGGCCCCGCCGTTCATGATCCACTCGGCCTCGGAGACGGGCGAGAAGGCCAGGAAGGTGACGCCCCACACGAAGGCGAGCTCGATGATGATGGCCACGGGCAGCGAGAACTCAAGCCCCCAGAGCGAGTTCATGATGCTGGGGAACATGCAGGCAAGGCTTGCCATCCACAGCGGGAAGTTGACCCAGTAGTACCAGGCGACACGGCTTGCCCAGGCGTCTCCCAGGCCCTCGCGGACCCAGTCGTAGAGGCCGCCGTCGCTGTCGTAGGTGGTGCCAAGCTCGGCCACGACCAGGCCATAGGGCAGCAGGAACGTGACGATGAGGAAGACCCACCAGAAGAACTGCACATTGCCCATGGCCGCGGCAGGCGCCACCGCCTCGATGGTGAACGTCACGCAGATGACGGACAGCACCACATCCCTCAGGGAGAACTTCTTCTCTTCCATGGGGTTGTTCCTCTCGTCTGCCGGGGCCACGGTCACGTCTGCTTGGTCGAATCATATGACAGACGCCCCCAACCACAGGGTTGGAGGCGTCTGGAGTGCGGTTGGAATCTGGTTTAGTCCCTATTCCTCGGCAGCTGCGGCGGCAGCCTCCTCGGCGTTGCGCTGGGCGGCAAGCTCGGGGGTGAGGCCCGTGTACTCGACCTCGCGGCCCTTGGCGGAGACGATACGGAAGATCTCGCCGATGACGAGGAAGACGATGAGGCCGAT
The DNA here is from genome assembly GCA_015062715.1 of Olsenella sp. GTDB lineage: Bacteria > Actinomycetota > Coriobacteriia > Coriobacteriales > Atopobiaceae > SIG37. The sequence continues at coordinate 4,793 of SUUD01000144.1, forward strand.
GATCATCGGGACCTTGTCGCCGACCTCATCGGCGGACAGGGGCACGACGGTGGCGATGACGGCGGCGACGAGCTCGACCATGGGGACGATCAGCGCGACCTTCATCATGGCGCCCTTGAAGGGGAACTCGTAGATGCGCGGACGGTCGGGGTCGACCTTGCGGAGCTTCATGAACGCGGGGAACATGGGGATGTAGGTGAGGAGCAGGAAGACGACGGACAGGCCGAAGAGCATCCAGAAGATGTTGTTCGAGATGAACTCGTTGGGGATGAGCTGGATGCAGAGGATGAGCGAGGTCACCACGCCGTTGGTGATGGCGGCGCCGTCAGGCATGCCGGTCTTGGGGTTCATCTTGCCAAAGACCTTGGGCATGTTGCCGGTCTGGGCGGCGTAGGCAGCAACGGAGTTGACGCCGAAGGACCAGGACGCCATGTTGGCGAACATGGTGATGAGGAACAGGACGGCGACGAGCTTGAAGAGGAAGCCGTTGCCCACCATGGTCTCGAGGGCGACGACCATGCCGAAGTCGGGGTCGATCTCGTCGGCGGGGATGGCCGCGCCGATGCCGAAGGACGCGAACAGGTAGATGACGGCGATGGCGATGCCACCGAGGACGACGGCGCGCGGAATCTCGTGCTTGGGGTCCTTCATGTCGCCGGTCATGGTGCAGATGACCTCGAAGCCCATGAAGTTGAAGATGATGATCGAGAGGTAGCCGAGCGCGTTGCCGCCGGAGAGGTCGGGCAGGAAGGTGGAGGCGCTCATGTCGGACGCGAAGCCGTTCTGGGCGGCGTACCAGATGCCGACGCAGCCGACGATGACGGCCACGGCGACCTTGATGATGGC